>JAJYNB010000052.1 GCA_021786555.1 Bacillota bacterium
TCTATTGCAGAATTGCCACCCGTTCTTCCAAAATGCGGGCAATCTCCGCCGGTTCCAGGCTAAACAGATTCTTTTTAATATTTTTGGCCAGATAAAAAGAACCCCCCAGACCCAGAGCTACTCCGATCAGCAATGAGGAATAAAGCTGAAAACGGAGTGATTCAAGGGTCTGGCCCAGCGTTGGGACCAGGATACCTACTACTGCCACTCCTACCTGCCGCGTACCCTCATCAGCCATCACCGGAACAAAGGCCCTGACAGCGGGACCAATAACACCAACGGCCTGGGAAAGATATTCCTGGTGACGCAGAGCAGGGTCCTCATCCCCATCCTTAAACAATGTACCGATCCGGTCCTGCAGCGGGTGAGAATAGCGCACCCTGTTCATATCAAAAATTACGATATACTCCACACCCGTGGCTACCCGGATGCGTTCCGCAATAGGTTGAATTACTTTCCAGCCGTTGGGTTGACCCAAATTGTCTTGAATCTCTTTCAATTCTGCAACCGTGCGGGCAATGGCCATAGCCCGCAAGCCAATTTCCTGGCGTGCATCCGCCATGGTCCGTTCCAGGATAGCTATGCTGGCAACCAGAACGGATAAGAGCACCAAGCTGAAAGAGAACAAGGCAATTTTTGTCCGGAGCTTAATTTTCACTAGCTTCATCGTTGCACTCCTGGTTGCTCTTGAGATTCAAGAGGTACCTCGCCTCAAGTGAATTGCATTAATGCAGTTAAATTTAAATCTTATAATTCAGTATATTTATATTATTCAGGTAATTCGCAGCCTTTCGAGCAAAATCCTCTTGAAGTTAGCAAAAACTCGTTATTGGTACTCGTGCAAAGCTATATCAACCGGACCCAGCAACCCAAAAAATCGATTTTTCAGGGCGTAAAATAAACCGCTTCCATTTACGGAAGCGGTTCACTGCTTGCTGCGCTTTTCCAGTTCATTGATAATCCGGCGCCGGTTGTCAGGAGTGATTGCCCCTGGCTTACCAAAATTCAGAATGAAATCCAGGAGCTTCTCCCGTTTCAATATCACAAAAGGGCTGTGCTGCTCCCCTTTAAGCATGGACTTGGGATTTGCGATTACCACGATCTCCTGAATTGGAATGCGGTGTTTGCCCAAAAGCTCGTCAAGGAAATCCTTCAGCACCATCTCATGGCGCCTGATTTGTTCCAGCGGGCTTTCCATGCCTTCCGTCCTGACCTTGCCGGCAATGGTGCGGGTGATTTCCCAGTTCCCTTCCGGGGTTACTGCAATCCGCCCTGAGTGGTTTTTGGTCTCGACATGAAAAATCCCGTTATGCCCCACCACCAGATGGTCAAACTGCTGGCCCCGGCCTTTAGCGGCAATGTAAATCTGGTTAAAGGACGCATATTGTTCTGGCGGCAGCCAACTCAATGCGTGCATCACCTGCTGCTCTCCCCGCTCCCCGCTGCGCTTCAGGCGCTGATCCAGGCTGTCGTCCAGGTAGGCTTCCTCCATGCCCAGGTATTCCATCATCACCCTGTCCTCATAGTCCAGCTTGAGATGGCGAAACTGCTGGGATTTGTCCCCTCCCCTGATAACCTGGTAGATGAGGAGCAGACTCACCGCCGCCAGGATAAGAATCAAAAACGCCGTCTTGAAATCCGGCCTGCCGGCCAGCATCTGGATCACACTGCCCAAAACCACCAGGAGCATGATGCCCATGATAAAGCAGCCGAAGACGGAACCTTTTTCTCTGCGCCTGGGAGCAGCGCTCTCGCCAGGATTAGCCATTAATATTACCTCGTTTCCATCCGGTGAGCGAATGCTATATGATTCTAGGCCTGCCAGGGAAAATCCTGCCAAGCGAAGTCATTTCCTGCTTGCCCGGCTTCACACAATCAGGGTGCCAGTATGAATCATCCACCCCAGTCCTTGCAAACAGACCCCTAAATGGAGGGGTCCGACCAGCCGCAATAAGGTTGCTAAAGAATAGTCAAACCATCAATTCCCTAGCCAAACATGCGCATGTCCTCTACCCCGTAGGTCTCCGTCAAAGCAGCAGCCATCAGGCGGCGGTCGAGTTCGCTCCAGCCCCGCTCATCGGCAAAGTCACGGAAGACCTGCCTCAGCATGTCCGGGTTGGCAATCTTGTCAGCATTGATTTCGTTGAAGAAGTCCCGGGCCGAGCTGTCCAGGTCCTCCAGGGTAGTGAAAGAGATCGGCTCAGTGGCAAAGCCAAACTCGTCGAAATAATTCAGCGGGTCAAGCATCAGCAACACCTCTTGTTTGTTTTCTCAGATAGCTTGCCCCGTCAGGAGAAAGCTTAATAAAATGGTTTTGGAGAATACATGGTTAAGAGAGCATCTGAAGACATCCCCGCATATAATGACATTGCCCACTTTGAGACGTCACTCACCTTTGCTGTAAAAACTTGTGGAGGTTGTTTTTGGTGTATGACGAAAAACTTATGCGGGAAATACTGGCTGAACTGAGGGAACTCAGAATAAACACCCTGCCGCCTTTGCATTCAGAATTAAAACAATCGGCCAACACCGGAAAACTCTTAAAGGAAATCCTTGAGTTACATAGGTCGAACAACCAAATGCTAAGCCAGATAATCTCCTGCCTGAGTGATTTTCAGGGCATTCTCGACTTTGCCGCCAGTGATGACAAGAACAGGAACCACCGCCTGGCCTTGCTCGGCATCAAAAATGAACTCATTAAACTACGGGTGTTGATGTCCCCGGACCAGAGGGAGATGTACCGTGGATGCTCAAAATCACTGCCAGTGGAAGACCCGCAGGTGACCTGCATCTCCAAGCCTTACTACATGGTCATGGCGCAAAACTCGGTGTTCGGGGAAAATAATCCCCTAGGCCGGGCCTTTTACCGCATTGGCTTTCAGAGCAACGTCCCTACAGCCAGTTTCGTGAGGATTAACGATGGCATCACCAGCGAGGTGTCCTTAAGCGGCGAAATACTGCGCCTAGTGTCTACATCCGCTTCTGACAGCGCATCAGGTACCGGCGTACGGACTGTGTTGGTTCACGGCATTGACATAAACAACAAATCCGTGGGAGAAACCATAGCCTTAAACGGCACAACTCCGGTAAATACTGTCAATACCTTCATCAGGGCAGACGCTCTGTTTGCAATGACCGTAGGCAGCAACGGCTTTGCCGTGGGCACCATTACCCTGACCAACCCGGCGGGAACCCTCACTTACGGAAACATGCTTCCCAGCAACAATGCCTGGAAGTCGGGAACCTTTTATACCGACGGCTTTCAGGTAGCATATATCCACCAATGGGCTGTTTCTTCCTATTCCACAAATATCAGGTTCGAGCTGTTTTCGAGCGGCACCGGAGGGTACAGCACAGGAGCGCCACTTGGCAGGCATGCTGCCAGTCTGACAGATAATTCGTTCCATGCCAGCTTCCCTGTGCCGATCAGAGTTGGCAAGCAAGGCGTCATGTTTACCAGGGGAATCGCCAAAAATGCAACGAATGAAGCTACCTGTTCCTTTGAACTGACTGTCAGATCTGAATAACAGGGTGAATATTAAACTGGCATTTGCTGCCGCAGTTGCGGGCAGAGGAGAGCCCGGGTGTCTATCCCGGGCTCTCCTGTTTTCTGAGCTTAAGCGCTGGGGCAGTCGTGCTCTTCAAACACTGCCCATTCTTTGATGCGGTGGTGCCTGTCAAATTCCACAAACACCATGTCGGCATCCATGATCAGGTCCGCGAAAAAGTGAATCCAGTCGGGGCTTACCTCTTTGCAGGCAAAGGTGTCGCAGTCGCAGAGTAGGGCAATCCACAGGCCGCAGCCCCTGTGAACGGTGAAAATGCTTTCGCGCACAAAGCCCTCACCACCGCGATGATGCATCCCCTGCGCATCCTGCGGCATAGCCCAGCCCGGTTTCACCTTGTTGACAACGTCTAAAATCTCTTGCAACGAAATCTCTTCTTCCATACATTTCCCTCCTGCTTTTTGTAGTTCTTAGATGGACTCTGAGGTTCCTACGCCTGGACCTATTTCCCTGGAAAGACAAGCCCCGCTATCAATATATGCTTGGACAACAAATAGGTTACAAGGCTGCAAAATAGTAGGCCTTGGTCTCGGATGACAGCAAAAAAAAGACGCTCCTATCTATGAGGAACGTCTCTTTGGTTATTATTAACTCACCTTGCTCATCACCCTGAGCTTGTCCGCCAGGAGGGCGATGAATTCCGAGTTGGTGGGCTTTTGCCGCTCAATATTCAGGGAATACCCGAAAATCCGCTTCAGGGTCTCGGTATGACCCCGTTCCCAGGCCAATTCAATGGCGTGGCGGATGCCGCGCTCCACCCGGCTGGGAGCAGTGTCGTACTTCTTGGCTATCATGGGGTACAGCTCTTTGGTAACGGCCCCCAGCAGTGTGACATCTTCCACCACCATGAGGATAGCGTCTCTTATGTATTGGTACCCTTTAACATGGGCCGGTATGCCAATTTGGTGCATCATGTTGGTAACTTCCACACCCAGGTTGAGGCTGGCGGAAGTGGTCTGGACCAAAGAGTTCTGTGATATCGGTGCCGGCCGGGACGCAGGATTGGGGTCGCTCAGCATTTGCCTGATGCGCTTGCCCAGGACGTCCAAATCAAAGGGCTTCAGCACGAAATAGTCCACGCCCAAGCTCATAGCCTGATGGGTGAGGGCCTCCTGGCCAAAAGCCGTGAGCACAATCACTTTTGGCCTGGGCGCATTGACCCGCGTATTCAGCCGTTCCAACACTCCCAGCCCGTCCAGGTTCGGCATCACCAAGTCAAGAATCAATAAGTCCGGCTCGTGGGTTTTGATTAGTTCCCAAGCATCAATGCCATTGTAGCCGATACCCGCCAGGCTAATGTCCTCCTGCCCCGCCAGGAAATCGCTCAACATTTGGCACAGGGCGCGGTTGTCATCGGCGATAACAACCTTGATTTTCCTGTTCATCATTCAACCCGCCTTTTCTGGATTTTATTTGCCCCGCCGGGCTTTTTTAACAGCGATGGGATGCTTCCGGAAATTCACCGTAACCTCTCCCAAGCAGTGCCGGCAAGTAAACAAAGTATTACCGAAAGGCACCTTTCCCGGAGGCACTGAAATCACCAAGGACTCCCAGCAGTGGGGGCATGCAGCCGACAAGCGTACCGGAACAGCATAGCGGGGAACATTGATTGGAAACCAAACCGGCACAAGTTCAGACTGGCAGTTACGGCAGTAAAGGGCTTTGCTGGCACTCGCCATAGAAAAAGCTACCCTGCCACAACCCATACAGACAAATTCCCAATCCCTGGCTATCACGTCGGTCACCCTGACTTGAGGCCGTTCCACAGTCTCCCCTCCCGGGTATCCTTTTTCGCCATTCGCTAACAGAATTATACCTTAGTCCAAATGTCGAAATCTCAAAAAATTAGCAACCTAGACAAATTTTGGATAAAAACAACTTGTTAGCAGGCTTGTGTGTTTTTCAGATTTTTTTGCGCAGACCAAGTCAGGAAAAATTTAGCTTTATTAACAGTTCTTATCTGGCTTTATTCATTTAAACTAATGAGGTGATTGTGTGTTGTTTTCACTTCCCAAACGACTTTTGTACAACTTTTCCAAAGATGTGGGCATTGACCTGGGCACAGCCAACTCCTTGGTCTACATCAAAGGAAAAGGAATTGTGCTCCGGGAACCATCCGTAGTGGCGATCAACGCCCATGGCAGGCAAATTCTGGCTGTAGGGGAAGAAGCCAAGCAAATGATTGGGCGGACCCCCAGCAGCATTGTAGCCATCCGGCCCCTAAAAGACGGGGTAATCG
This sequence comes from Bacillota bacterium, assembly GCA_021786555.1. Taxonomy (GTDB): domain Bacteria; phylum Bacillota; class Desulfitobacteriia; order Desulfitobacteriales; family JAJXUE01; genus JAJZPO01. Next base: position 5,806 of record JAJYNB010000052.1, read on the forward strand.
CCGACTTTGACACTACCCGCAGCATGCTGCGCTATTTCATCTCCCGCGCGGTTAAAGCGCTGCCCGGGCCCATGAACCGTCCAAAAGTGCTGGTGGGAGTTCCACTGGGCATAACTCCGGTGGAGGAGAGGGCCGTCCAGGAAGCCGCCCAGCAGGCAGGGGCCAGGGAAGCCTTCGTAATCGAAGAACCCTTGGCGGCCGCCATTGGCGCGGGACTGCCGGTAGAAGAACCTATCGGCAGCATGATAGTGGATATCGGCGGCGGCACTTCGGAAATTGCCGTGATCTCCCTGGGGGGAATTGTACGCGGCCACTCATTGCGCATGGCTGGGGACAGCCTGAACGAGTATATTGTCCGGTACATGCGCCGTGTGCATAATCTCGACATCGGGGACCGCACCGCCGAGGGGGTAAAAATCTCTATCGGTTATGCCACAGACCCTGACCCCAAAGCAGGGGCGGAAGTGCGGGGCCGCAATATTGCCACAGGCCTCCCCTGTTATATCCGGGTCACAGCCTCAGAGATTCACGACGCTATCCAGGAACCGGTGAATGCTATCGTGGATGCCATCAAAAAAACCCTGGAACAGACCCCGGCTGAACTGGCCTCGGACATAGTGGAAACAGGCATGACACTGGCCGGTGGAGGGGCGTTGCTGCGAAACCTGGACCTGCTCCTCAACCGCGTCACCGGCGTGCCGGTTTTGGTAGCGGAAGATCCCCTGACCTGTGTGGCCAGGGGCACCGGTATTGCCCTGGAACGCAATGTTTTCCGCGATTTGCGCTATGTCCCCTCCGGGATGAGCGGGGCCCACTAAACCTGAAGTTACCCTGCCCAGGCAAAGACTTTTGCCTGGAGTGGCACCTGGGTGTTTCCTTTGCATACTATTTAATATAGACTGGAATTTGTTGGGCCGCATACAGCTTGTTTGATACTCCGGGGCCCGGCGCAACACAAAAAAGGGAGCCGGCTGAGGGACAGCCTGGCTCACCCAGGTGAGTAATTGGTTGTAAAACGGCCTTTGCTAAATTATATGCAAAGGCTGCTTTTTTTGCACTTCCGGCCTAAAAAAGCCGTACACCAAGGTGTACGGCCGAAATATTGCTTACAGCTGGACGCAGTTTTTCAACAGCCTTTACGGTGAGAAGTTTACGGTTATTACTGTCCCTTTCGTCAGCACCTTGCCGGGCGGATAACTCTGGCTTGTGGCCAGGCCCGTACCGACAAAATTCATGCGCAGGCCCTGTTTGCTGAGCAGGTCGCCGGCTTCACTCATGGTTGAGCCCGTGAGATCAGGCACCACTCCCTCACCGGCTGCGGGCGTCCTCTCGGGTACAACCGGTTTTGGCTGAGTCTTACCTGCCGCAGGCTGGATTTGTAGGGGGGGTGCTTCACTGGTACCGGTTGGAGGCACATTCAAGTACTGCAGGGATTGTTCCACAATAGCTTTAAACCTTGGCGCTGCCACATTGCCCCCCAGGGGAGAACCCTTTTGAGCTGAGTCTACCACCACCAGCACAGCCAGACGCGGATTGTCAGCCGGGGCAAAGCCGATAAATGAACCGATATAGTCCGTTTCAGAATATTTGCCGTCAGGTCCGACCTTTTGCGCAGTGCCGGTCTTGCCGGCAACCTGGTAGCCGTTGATTTGGGCCAGGCTGCCGGTGCCGTGATAGACCACATCCTCCATCATCTGGGTAACAGTGTCAGCGGTATGCTTGGAAATCACCTGGCGCACCGCCACCGGTTTATTTTGCTGCAGCACGCTACCCTGTGCGTCGGTAACCTTGTCAACCACATAGGGGCGGTACAAGGTCCCCCCGTTGGCCACTGCGCAAACAGCGGTGAGCATCTGCAAGGGGGTGACTGCATTGGCCTGGCCGAAAGCCATGGTAGCCAGCTCAAACTTACTGGTTGTCTGTTGTTTGAGCAGGGTGCCGCTAGCCTCCCCGGGCAAATCCACACCTGTGGGCTGGCCGAAACCAAAACCCCTGAGATATTTAAAAAATTTATCGCGCCCCAGTTCAAGCCCCACCTGACCAAACACCACATTGGATGATTCTTCGAAACCTTTGGTGAGGCCAATCATGCCCGGACTGCGGCTGCCCGTGTCCCAGTTGGTGATGCGTTGGTTATCCACTATCAGGTAGCCCGGATCCTTATACTGCTTGTCCGGGTTGGTGGTCCCTTCTTCCAGGGCCGCCGCCAAAGTGACAACCTTGAAAATGGAGCCGGGCTCGTACTGGGGATTGATAGCCATGTCTCGCCTGTCAGTCTCCAAATACTTGGAGTAATCATTGGGATCAAAGGAAGGGCGGTTGGCCATCGCTAAGATTTTGCCGCTTTTCGGGTCCATCACAATGATAATGGCCCGCTTGGGCTTGGATTTGACCATTAGGTCATCCAGCTGCTGCTCCACAACATATTGGATATTGCTGTCAATAGTCAGGGTCAGGTTATCCCCGTCTCGGGGAGGCTCATAGGTATGAACACCTCCCAAAATCCCACTGTCCCTGGCGTCGGTCTCCTCCGAGAGAAAGCCCTTTATGCCAAAAAGGTCCTGGTCATAGCCTAACTCGAGTCCCTCCGCGCCATGCCCGGCCATGTTCACGATGCCCAACAACGGAGCAGCCAAATTGCCCATAGGGTAAACCCGTTTGCTGTCAGTCACAAAACCAACTCCGGGTATATCCAGCTTATCAATCTCATCGGCCGTGTTCAAGTCAACCTGTCTTGCCAACGGCAGCCACTTAGCGTTGGAGTTTGCCTTAGCCTGCAGATCAGGCAGCTTGAGTTTCAGGTAATCTGCCAACTGTTTAAGCTTGGCGAGAGGGGGAGAGGTAAACTTTTTAACCCCGGCCTGATAGACATTAGGTTCAATATATACGGTCTTTGTGGGTACACTGGTGGCAAGAACCTTGCCTGTCGCGTCAAATATTTCTCCCCGCTCGGGGTCCGGCCGGGAATCCATGGTCCTGCTGACCACAGCCCTGCGGCTCAAATCATCCGAGGCAAAGGCCTGCAGATAGCCTAACCGGCCAAAGACCACAAGGAAAAGGAACACGGCTGTCAGACGGACAAATTTAATGCGGTTAAAGTTGTAACCGGACCTCACTATTTCTCAACCCCAAGTAAATACTTCGCCTCCAATTATAGCATGCCTGCGGTCACGAACAAACTGCTTAACTGCATAGATTATTAGCCGGAAGAAGGGGCCAATGTGCGCGCAACCGAAGGGCTGAATTAGAATAGAGATTTACTCCCCCGTTTCGGATTGATGTCCTTCTTCCCCCTGTGGTGGATGAGATCGCATAATATTCGGCGTGCTAAT
>JAJYNB010000398.1 GCA_021786555.1 Bacillota bacterium
GCAAAACCCTGGGGGAGGACATCCTGCGTGAGGCTCAGGGGATGCTGACCCAAGCCTACAGCGTAAAACCCATGGTGCTGTACCAGCCTCACTGGCACCACGGGATAACCGGAATTGTCGCGGGCCGCCTGGCGGAGATATACCAGGCGCCGGCTCTGCTGATGAGTTTGAAGGAAGACGGTATCACGGTTACGGGCTCGGCCCGCTCGGTAGCGGGAGTACATATTTTTAACGTGCTGCAGGAGTGCGGACAGTACCTGGATAAATTCGGCGGCCACGCCGGTGCTGCCGGTTTTTCTCTGCCACGCGGCCAGCTTGAACTGTTTGTCAAAGCTGTAGAACGTGAGCTGAGTCTGGCCTTGGAAAACAGGGCAGAATCGGGCGGAAAAGAATATGATGTTGAGACCGGCCTTGAAGCAATAGAACAGGATACTTGGCGCCAACTGCAATGTCTCGCCCCCTTCGGGGAGGGAAATCCCAAGCCCCGCTTCTATACTTCTGGAGTGGAAATCCTGTCACAGCGAGCGATGGCGGAGGATAAACATCTGAGACTGGTGCTGCGGCAGGGACAGGCAGTCCGCCAGGCTGTGTGGTGGTGGGCCGGTGCCCGCCAGGTAGCGAGCAGGGGCGATATTACCTATAATATACACATCAACCGCTGGCAGGGGCGCGAAAATCTGCAGTTGGAAATTCTTCAGCTCTGTGAGCCGGACTCGGGCCTGCAGGCAGCGGAACAACCCAATGAGTTGGAACTGGTCGACTTGCGCAACTGGCAGGACATGGGACGCGAACTGCCCGAGTTTTCCGTTGCCGCCTATTTCTGGGAAGGAGGAGCAGGCAGGCCTACTTTGACTGGCAAGGACCGCTATACCCTGCCTCGGGCCCAGACCTTGGTGCTGCTATCCCTGCCGCCCGGCATCAGGGTCTGGCAGGAAGTTCTTGCCCTTACCGGAGCTGTGAAGGTGGTCTTGGCCTACGGTCAGGAAGAGGGGCCTTCCCTGCGGGATTTTTTGACGCAACTTGCAGGCATGCTTAAACACGCCGTATCCAGCCAGGACGGGGTAATTGACATCAAATACCTGGCCATCTCAACGGGCCAGCTGGAAATAACCGTATCTGCGGGGCTTGTTGCTTTGAGAGCTATGGGACTGATAAACTTTGAGTATATGGAGCGGGAGCGGGTCGTGGTGAGCAGGGGAGCGGGGAAGCCCAGGCCAGATTGCCAGGGAGCGGAAGGAAGGGTCAAAAGCTTGCTGGCGGAAACCAGGGCCTTTCACCGCTACCTGCTTAGCGCCCCGGTAGAATCCCTCGGCCGGCTGCTGCAAGGCGGCCTGCAGACCTACGGACGGGTGAAGGCTTATTGAAACATGGAGCGCGGCTGAAATCCGCCTTAACGTTATATACTAGGCTTGGAGAGCCCGTGAAATGGAGCAGAAAGCAAATTCGCCCCAAAGACACGTCAAGACCCGCTGGGCGCCACCAGAGTATAGAAAGATGAGTCAGTCGGGGACAGTCCCCAAGTGACTCAAAAGTGAGTCAATCGGGAACCGTCCCTAGGTGACTCAACTGAGTTGTGATTTTTCGGAGGTGTACAGGTTGAATACGGAACAAATTGTTGATATGGTGTTGCGGAAGGCTGGTTTGGCGGATCTTCCCGCCGATTCAGGCATATTGGTGCCGGGGGAAGACATCCGCAAGGTTTTTGCCGGTATAGATATGGCTACGCCTGAACTTTTGCTGGCCCGGGACATGGGGGCTGACCTGGTGCTAAGCCATCATCCCCAGACAGGGGCGCCCGAAGTGTTTTTCCACCAGGTCATTGAGCGCCAGATTGACAAGATGGCGGAGGCGGGCATTCCGGTTAACCGGGCGCAAAAAGCCTTGCGGCAGCAGGTTGGCAAGGTGGAGAGAGCCAGTCACAGTGAAAACTATGACCGGGTAGCTTCAGCCGCCAGGGTGCTGAACCTGCCTTACATGAACCTGCATGTACCGGTGGACGTCATTACTGAAAACTTCGTCCAGTCGAAGCTTGACTTGGCTTTAGCAGGCAAGTCCCGGGCAACTTTGCAAGACGTAATGAATGTTCTGCAGGAGATTCCTGAGTATAAAAGAGCTCTGGCCAAGCCGGTCATCAGGGTAGGCGGAGAAAAGGATTACGCCGGTCGTGTGTTGGTACTGATGGCCGGGGGCACCAATGGAGGGGACCAGGTGTTCAAGGCCTATTTTGAAGCCGGGGTGGGGACCATAGTTTGCATGCATTTGCCGGAAGAAGTCAGAAAGGCCGTCTTGGAACAAAATATCGGCAATGTCATTGTAGCGGGCCACATGGCCAGCGATTCCATCGGTATGAATATTGTCTGCAGCGAGTTGGAAGGGTTTGGCTTGGAAGTCGTGCGGATGGGCGGAATTATTTAGGGACAGGAGGGGATCCCTTGGGCCCAGCTTGTGCGGTTTGAAACCTTGGCCCACAGGGAGATAAGAACATGTGGTTAAACATGGTTTTATTTGGGAGTTTTTCCCTTGGCTTCATCGCCTTGTCCCGGCGGGTGGGCCGGCCCTTCAGCGAGTATTACTGGGACCCTTTGACAGGCTTGGTGGGTCCAATGTCTGAGGCGCAGCGCCGGGTATTCTTTGCCCTGCGCCAGGCTGGCTACTGGCCCTTGGTGAATTACCGGCTTGATAGGTATAAGCTTGATTTCTTGTTGGCAACAGAACACGAAACCGTGGGCATTGTCAGCGCCAATGCCCAATTTCTGCCCTGGAGACTGCAAAGCCAGATGCAGGTAAAAGGCTGGCGTTTGCTTTGGGTGGACTGGAAGGAATCAGGTTTCGACCAAGCCACGTGGATCAGCCAGCTGCGACGTAACTTCCCGCCTTATACCAAGTGATAAAATTCATTGTTCTCCGCTGGAGGCAAAAGAAAACAGGCCCAAAACCCGACTGGGTCTAAGCCTGTTGTGTCGCTCCTGCAATCTGAGCACTGAGCGGAATGTTGGTTTTTATTTGGTTACGGGACCCTGCCAAGCTTCCATGCCGCCAGCTACGCTGGAAACTTTCTTATAGCCCTTTTCCAACAAGAACTGGGCGGCTTGCTGGCTGGTACTGCCCGAATAGCAAACCAAAACGATTTTGTCATCGGGTTTTAGCTGCTGGTACTTCACCTCGAAACTTGAAAAGGGAAGATTGACAGCGCCGGCTATATGGCCGCGCTGGTAGGTATCTGCCTCCCTGATATCCACCAGGGTAAACTTCTCACTGGAATTAAGCATATGCTGCAAATCTGAAGCTTTGATGGTCTCAAAGGTATAGCTGCTCATGCAGCCGCCGAGCATCAGCACCAGGGCCAGGAGCAGGAAAAGTAGAGACAGTTGGCGAATGTTTTTCATAGACCCTCCCTTAGATGATAGCTCTGATTTTCAGGACATAGATGATTACCCCTATGTTCACCACCGTGGAAAACCAAAGCAGGACTCTTTGGAACTTGCTTACCCTATGAGCTTTGAACTGGGCATAGTGGGCATAGCCGAGAATGAGAACACTGACGGCCAGAATGTAGTACTGGTATCTTGCGAAGAACGCCAGAGCGGAAATAGTTGAAGCCGCGGACAACCCGAGTCCGCTCAAACTGAGCGGCACAAGCAACAACGGAGCGGTTCAGCTGGCACAAGCCAAGGTGGAGGCCAGCAAAGATATTATGTTGGCAGCTTTATTCCTTTTGGTGTTAAGTTCTACCAGACCCTTTTTGGCGTTAAATTCTAAAGGCTGCTTCATCTTCTCCCCCCTACCCCCCGGACGGATATTAGCTAAATGTAGTTTACTCCATGGCTTTATCCTAGTCAATTAGTTCGGATAAAGTTCACAAAAATGTCATGGTATGCTAATAGCTATATTGTAAACTTATAACTGTCCACAGATGATTGATAAAATATGATCCGCTTAGTTTAGAGTCTGCTTGACTGCAACTGCGTTTACCGCTATGCTATTTAATGAAACTGCCCCAAACCCCGGACCGCAACGATAATGATTTGTTCAAATAATTAAGCGGGTTGGTGCGGTTCGATAATGCTCCCGGCCCCAGGCAAAGCAAACATATTTTTTCTATCTGTCAAGGGAGGTAGCTATGGCTAACAAATTTAAGAAGGTTAACAAACAGGGACCTGGCAAAAAGCAAAAGGACGACACCACCCTGCGCACTGTCCTCGGCTTGGCGGCGGTGGCGATTGTAGCTCTGATAGTATTTTTCGTTTATGATAGCGGCAGTTCTCAGCAGCAGCCTGCCACCCAGGCGCCGGCCCAGCAGTCCCAGGGACTCGCATCCTACCAACAGGCCGTGCAGAGTGCCGAGCAGGCGGCCCAAGCCAATCCTAACGATTTTAGTTCCGAAGCCGCCTTGGGTAACGCCTATTATGATTTGGCGGCTGCTTACCGTAACGCCAACGATGACGCCAACACCAAAGCGAATTTTGCTAAAGCTGTTACAGCCTACCAGAAAGCACTGGCTAAGAAGTTTGATATCGGAGCGCAAACCGACATGGCCACTGCTGCGTTTTACAGCGACCAGCCGGATGTGGCCGATGCCGGGTTTAAAAAGGCAATTGCACAGCAGCCTGATTATTGGAACGCCCGCGTCAACTACGGGATTTTCCTGGAAAATGTAAAGGGTGACAAGGCAGGAGCCAAAGAGCAATTTCAATATGTAGTTGCCAACTGCAAGGATGCAGCGCAAGTCCAGACAGCCAAGAGCCTGTTGCAGAATGTCCAATAAGTTGATTAAAACGCCCAGGACAAGGGCGTTTTTCTTACGCGGCACTGTGGCAGATCGCTCTTTTTTTTGGAAGTTTGTACTAACTGGCAGGAGTCTTGTTGATTTGGGCGAATAATCCTAGCAAAATTTAATTGTCAAATGGGAGGACCAACCGTTATGGCCAGGATTGGGATTCTGACCTGTTGGAATGCGACGCAGGAACTGGACTGTGCTTCCGCTTCCTGCCTGCGCGATTTGCGCAAAAGGCTGGGAGAGTTCAACCGCTACCCTAAAGACGAAAAACTGGAGTTGATCGGCATCATCAGCTGCGCCGGCTGCCCGACTATTGCGGCACCGGAGAAAATCTTGCGCAAGGTCAGGGCCCTGGCTGAAATCGGTCTTGATTCCATTCATTTGACTTTTTGCATGATGACACTCTGCCCCTTTAAGAAAAAGTATGTAGAGATCATTCAAGAGGCCTATCCCAATGTGAACGTGGTGTATGGCACACACCAAGCCTATGTTTCCACGGAAACCTATCAGCAGGAAGTTAAAGAACTGCTATGTGCCCCCCATAAGGCCATGACAGACGTAATTCTTGAGCGCCCCAGACCTAAGCGCAGCTAAGTATGAGCTTGGGCATCTGCCCCCGGGGTTTGAAAAGTTGTCGAATCTGGTGTAAAATTAGTCCGAAAATTCAATACGTAAATCTCCGAGCCCTAAGGTCTAAACCATAACGGCATGACCTTCCGGCCGGTCCGGGTACAGGAGGAAACGACTGTGCCTCCACGTACTTTTTGGAAAGGGGATTAACAGCAGCAGGCAGTATTTGCAGCCGGCTCTTGTTTGCTTTTTCCAAACAAGAGCCGGCCATTATTTTTTCAAAAGGATTGGAGCAAACTGTATGAAAATGATGCGCACTGAAGATGCGGTTGGTTCTGTTCTCTGCCATGATATCACAAAGATTGTTCCTGGCGAGTTCAAAGGGGTGCTGTTCAAAAAGGGGCACATCGTTAGGGCCGAGGACGTGCCGGAGTTGTTAAAGGTTGGTAAAGAGCATCTTTATGTCTGGGAGCAAAGGGAAGGGTTCTTGCACGAAAACGACGCTGCAGTACGGCTGGCCCAGGCCGTAGCCGGCCCTAACATCAAGTTCGGGGATGTGCATGAAGGCCGGGTCAACCTGCAGGCAGCCGTAGGCGGGTTGCTCAAAGTGGACAGAAAAATTGTGAACGAGGTCAATTCACTGGAGCAAATTGTCCTGGCTACCCGCCATGCCAACAGTCTGGTCCAGGAGGGTGATGTTCTGGCAGGAACCCGGGTGGTGCCTTTGGTGATTGATGAAGAGCGGGTCAGGGCTGTAGAAGAGATCTGCCGCGGCCGCTCTGTGCTTGAGGTAAAGCCGCTGCGTCGACTTAAGGTTGGCTTGGTCATTACCGGCAGTGAAGTTTACCACGGGCGGATTCAGGATGCCTTCGGGCCCGTTCTGGTTAATAAATTTGAGGCTCTGGGGTCGGAAGTGGCTGGAAAGGTTTACGTACCAGATGACCTGGAACAGATTGCCGCTGAGGTGAAGTCCTGGCTTGAGCAAGGGGTGGACATGATTGCTGTAAGCGGCGGCATGTCCGTGGATCCCGATGATCTGACCCCTGGCGCCATCAAGGCAGCAGGCGCAGAACTCATAGGGTATGGCGCTCCGGTACTGCCTGGTTCCATGTTCTTGCTGGGGTATTTTGGCTCGGTGCCGGTTGTGGGCTTACCGGGATGTGTAATGTACTCTAAAGCCACGGTTTTGGACCTGGTGCTGCCCCGCATCCTGGCAGGGGAAAGAATAAGCAGGCAGGATTTTGTCGAGCTGGGTTACGGGGGACTTTGTCTTGGCTGCGCCGAGTGCAAATTTCCCGTCTGTCCCTTTGGCAAAGCCTGAGGTGAAAGGTAAATAAGGATTCAACATGCTGGAAATGATTGAACTTGAACAGGCCCAAGAACTTATCCTGGCCCTGGCAGGCAGCACCTCGCCGGAAGAAGTACCCCTTTTGCAGAGCAGGGGCAGGGTTCTGGCTGAGACAGTATCTGCCGCGCTGGACGTTCCTCCCTTTGACCGCTCACCCCTGGACGGCTATGCCGTGCGCGGTGAAGATACTCTTGGCATCCTTCCGGCTGTACTTCAGCTGGTGGGAGAAATCCCTGCCGGCAGCAGTTTTGCGGGGACTATTGGCCCCGGCATGGCGGTGCGAATTTTGACCGGTTCACCTATACCGGCAGGGGCCAACGCTGTTATCAGACAGGAGGATACGCAGGAGGAAAAGGGCCGGGTGCAAATTTTTCAACCGGTGCGGCCTGGCGCTAACATTAGCCGGCGGGGTGAAGACCTGCGCCTGGGGGAAGAATTGTTTGCGCCCGGCAGGGTGCTTACTCCTGCTGAAATTGGCATAATGGCTTCTCAGGGCCTTAGCCGGGTCCAGGTCTTTGGCCGGCCGCGCGTGGCCTTGGCCAGCACAGGTGATGAACTCAAGGACGTGGGGACGCCCCTGGCCCCGGGCCAGATTTATAACAGCAACTTCTATACCCTGGCCGCCATGATAGACGCCTGGGGGGGGCAAACTTTGCCCCTGGGACTTGTGAAAGACCAGGTATCGGACCTGGCGGAGGTTATCCGCCAAGGACTGGCTGCATCCGACTTAGTTGTCACTACCGGCGGGGCCTCGGTGGGTACCTACGATGTGACCGCCAGAGCTATGGAACGGGCTGGGGTGGAGGTGGCATTCTGGCGGGCTGCCTTCAAGCCTGGTACCCCGGTGATTTGCGGGTATAAAGGGGATAAGCTGGTTCTGGGCTTATCGGGTAACCCAGCTGCCGCCATGATCAGCGCTGCTCTGCTGTTGGGTCCGGCCGTGCGCAAACTGGCAGGCTTCAAGAGTTTCTACCCGAAACGGGTTCAGGCAACAAGCGCGGACGAGTTCGGCAAATCCAGCGGGACCAGGCGCTTCATCAGGGCCAAGGTGGCATGGGAGGAGTCCGGCTGGACCGCCAGTTTCCCAGCTTCGCAACAGCCGGGAATTCTAAGGTCCATGCTCGGCACCAATGCCCTGGTAGATTTGATGCCTTGGGGTACCCTGCAAGCTGGACAGGTGTGCAATGCTTTTTTATTGGAGGAATGGATATGATCCCGGTAATTTCAGTTGTAGGGAAATCTGATGTGGGGAAAACGACCCTGCTGGAGAAACTACTGCGGGAGCTTAAGCGGCGGGGAATTAAAGTAGCTACGGTCAAACACGACGTGCACGGCTTTGATATCGATGTTCCGGGCAAGGATACCTGGCGCCACGCCCAGGCAGGCTCGGATGTGGTGGTTATTTCGTCACCCAACAAGCTGGCCATGATCAGCAGGGTGGAGGAGGAATTGGCCCTGGATGAGATTTGTGCACGGATTGGCGGGGTGGACTTGATTATCACCGAAGGGTATAAGCGGGCGAATAAGCCCAAAATTGAAGTGTTTCGCCAGGGGGTTTGCGAGAATTTGCTCTGCTCCCCCAAGGAATTGATTGCTATAGCCAGCGATGTTGAGTTTGACTTAGGGGTTCCGTGTTATGGCCTGGACGATGCTCCAGGGCTGGTTGACCGGATTGAAGAGTTATTCCTAAAGGACTAGCGGGGGAATTTCATGGACGGGATTAGCGGAGTCATCCTGGCGGGCGGCCGCAGTTCCAGGATGGGGCAGAACAAAGCCTTGCTGGAGTTAGGGGAAAAAACCATCATTGAGGGGCAGATTTTGGAGTTGAGTAAAGAGTTTGCGCCTCTGATTGTGGTCAGTAACCAGCCGGAACTTTACAGCTTCCTCGGGGCCCGGGTAATCCAGGACCAGTACCCGGGCTACGGTCCGCTGGCTGGAATTCACGCGGGATTACAGGCTGCCCCAGGGAACGGAGCCTTCGTCATTCCATGTGATATGCCATTTATCACAGCGGAACTGGGGCTGGAACTCGTTTCCCGCCTGGAGGGCGCTGACGGCGTTGTCCTCTCGAGTTGCGGCAAGCTGGAGCCTCTTTGCGCGGTGTACCACAAAAGATGCCTGCCGGTTATCGAAGAGTTCCTACAGGCAAAGCATCTTAAGATCATTGATTTTTACCCGTTGGTGAACATAAGGGTGCTGCCAGCGGAAGATCTGGCTCTATCGCGGTCTGCAGCCGAGCAGTTATTTAATATCAATACGCCGGCGGAGCTGCACGAGGCGAGGAGCATACTTGGCCCCGGAAAACAGCCGTGAGACTACAACCAGCCCGTTTAGTGCCATCGAAGGTGTCAGTGAAAGCGACGCTAAGAAGATTCCTGTAGGACTCATGAATACTATTTCTGACTGTCCCAGGCTCCAGATCGG
>JAJYNB010000261.1 GCA_021786555.1 Bacillota bacterium
CGGTGACATGGTCGCCCGCCCGGATCTTGCTACCTTTGGCCCTATTCCGTGGGAAGAGGGTACCGCCAGAGTCTTAACGGACCTGTATTTTATGGGTGAACCGTTGGAAGTATCCCCCCGCCGGGTGCTGCAGAAGATTGTGGACGAATACCGCAAACTAAACCTGGAGCCTATCGTGGCCAGTGAGCTTGAGTACTATCTTTGCCGGCGGGAAGCCGGCAAATGGGTGCGCTATGTGGACCAGGCTGGCATGGTTTATACCAGTAACCGCATGACAGACCCGCAGGACGTCACCGGCCTGCTGCGCAAAACCCTGACTGAAATGGGAATGCCGGTCTTGGCAAGCAATCACGAGTTTTTCCCCTCCCAGTACGAAATAAACCTGCTGCACCTGCCCGCTCTGGAGGCTGCCGACAAAGCAGCCATGTTCAAACAGGCCCTGAAAGAAACCGCCTACAAACTGGACTTGGTGCCAACCTTTATGGCGAAGCCCTTCAATGACCAGGGGGGGAGCGGTTTTCATCTGCACATGTCCCTAAAGGATCTGGCAACAGGCAAAAACGCTTTCTATGATCCTGCTGAGTCCAATGGCTTATCAAAATTAATGCGGCACTTTATTGCCGGCCAATTGGCTCACGCGGGTTCGACATTTTCCCTGATGGCTCCTACCGTTAACTCTTACAAGCGCTACAAACTGTTTTCTTTTGCCCCTTACTACATCGTGTGGGGTCTGGACAACCGCTCAACTTATGTCAGGGTCCCCAATGAGCGGGGTGAAGGAACAAGGGTGGAAAACCGCGCCGCGGACGCAGCCGCCAATCCATATCTGGTGATTGCCGGTGCCCTGGCCGCGGGCCTGGATGGAATCAAAAGGAACCTTGATCCTGGAGAACCTTTCATGGGAGATGCCTACCAATTGACTGATCCGAGCAATTGCAAGGTGGTTCCCCTGACCTTAGGCGAGGCCTTGGACATCTTGGAGAAGGATGAGTACCTCGGCAACATGCTGAGTAAGTCCTTCGTGAAAGCTTACGCGGCGTTAAAACGCTTGGAATATCAGCGCTTCCTTGACCACGTGACTGACTGGGAATTTAACGAGTACGTTTTCAACCTATAGAAACCCGGGTTGGGAACATGTCAACCCAAGCTTAACCGATTAAGAGAGGATGATTGAGATGTGCGGTGTAGCCGGGATTTTCTTGAAACGTGGCACTGAGCGGTTGGGTCCGAAGCTGGTCGAAATGCTCAAACTAATTCATCACCGGGGGATGGACTCTTCCGGTTTGGCTCTCTATGCTCCGCCGCGCCCAGGGCGCTACTACTGCAGGGTGGCTGTGCAGGACGAAAAGGCCGGCATACAGCTCAAAGCCCTGCTGGCCCGTGCTGCCGGCGTTGAGCCCGGAATCCTGGAGGGAACCAACTCGTCCCAAAAGGTGTACACAGCTGTCCTGGAGGCAGAGGATACCGAAATAGACCGTGTTTACCGCGAGATTGACTCCCGGGCAGAATCCTGTGTGCACAGCCTGAGTTCCAGCCTGCTGGTAGTCAAGGACCTGGGAGAAGCTGGCAACCTGAATCACGCGCGCTACCTGGAACAGTTTCCTGCCAGGCACGGTCTGGCCCATGTACGGCTGGCCACCGAGAGCATCGACAACCTGAATTATGCTCACCCCTTTACTTCTCCGATTTATCCCTCCTTGTCCATCGCCCACAACGGGCAGCTGACCAATTATTTTAACCTCCGTCGCAAACTGGAGAGGCAGGGCATCTATTTCAAGACCAATAACGACTCGGAAGTTATCGCTCACTACCTGGCTTACCGGGTGAGAAAAGACGGTAAAACCCTGATGGAAGCCATGCACCTGGCCATGGACGACCTGGACGGAGTGTTCAGCTGTATCGTGGGTACAGAGCAGGAAATGGGTATCTTTCAGGACCGTTTGGGGTTAAAACCCATTTTGGTGCATGAATTGCCGGACATGGTGCTCCTGGGTTCAGAACAAATTTGTTTTGCAGGCCAGGCGGTGCAAACTGGCGAGAGCTGGGAAATCAAACCAGGGGAGGCAGTGGTATGGTCACATTAGATATTGGGAATCTCCCATCCCGTGAAGTAAACCAACGTTTAAAAGAACTGGCGGCGGAAAACGAGCGGATAGAGGTGTTGAACCCCCGCAGCCTGCACAATTTCGCCGTAGGGCTGCAGAGCAAAGTGGAAGTTGTAGTGCAGGGAAGCCTGGGGATTTACGTTGGTGGGTTCATGCAGGGACCAACTATCGTCATCCGGGGTGAAACCGGTTGGTACACGGGGGACAACATGATTGACGGGCGCATAATTGTCAAAGGCAATACCGGTTCCAATGCAGCTCCCTCCATGATAGGTGGGGAAGTAGTGGTGGAAGGTCACTCGGGCAGCAGAGCAGGATACGGTCTTAAGGGTGGGAACGTGGTTATATGCGGCAACGTGGGCCTGGAAACAGGCAAGATGATGCTGGGGGGCCGGATCGTGGTCTTGGGTAAGGCTGGAGCTAAAATTGGCGAATCCATGTACGGAGGCGTCATTCACGTGCTGGGGCAGGTAGAGGGTGTGGGCAGCAATGTGATCGTGGGATCACCGACGGGCAAAGAGGCTGAAGAATTGGAAAAACTGCTCAGCAGGCTGGGCTTAAGGGTTAAGGTCACAGATTTTACCACCTTCACGCCACGGCCCGGCAAGCACAGTTATGTGCTGTTTCAACCTGAGCACGGCCGCGCCAGCGTGGAGACGTCCGGCAACAACAGGTCATGAGGAGGGGATTGTATGATTACCTGCGATAGTGCGAAGTGCAAGGAATGCGGCCAATGTGTGGATGTTTGTCCTGAAGGCGCCCTGCAGCTCAGCGGCGGAGATGGCGCCGGTGCTCAGTCCCCGGCTGCGGCAAAAGGCGGAGGTGGCTGGACAGCAAGCCAGATTAATCAGATAAGAATCAAAGCAGCCACAGGCAAGCACATGGTGCGGGGGTGCGGCAGCACCAAACCACTGCCTACTTTTGAAGATTTGGTACTGCTGCAGGCGCAGCTGTCGCGCCTTTCCATCGACACTTACCGGGAAGAGTGTTCCACTCAGACTATATTAGGCCATCGTTTTGCCAAACGCCCGCTGGTAGTGGACACCCCTATCCTGATTGGGGGGATGTCCTACGGGGCCTTGAGCAAGGAAGCCAAGATAGCTCTGGCTAAGGGAAGCGCCGCTGTGGGCTCGGCCATGAGCAATGGTGAAGGCGGCCTGCTGCAGGAGGAAAGGGACTCTTCTTATTTGCAGCTGGTCCAGATTACACCGTCGCGTTACGGCTTTAGCCGGCGTAACCTGGATTTGGCCGATGCCCTGGAAATCGTCGTTGGTATTGGCGCCAAACCCGGCCTGAGCGGGCACCTGATGGCAGAAAAGATTTCCGATGAAATTGCCGCCTTCCGGGGTATTCCCCCGAGAATAGATATTCACAGCCACCCCCGCCACGGTGACATCTTTGGGCCGGATGATTTGGTCATGAAGCTGGCAGAGCTGCGGGAACTGACGGACTACCAGAAGCCAATTTTTATCAAGGTTGCCGCAGGGAGAGTGCGGGAGGACGTCAAGATTGCGGCCAAAGTTGGCATTGACGGCATCATTATCGACGGCATGCAGGGAGGTACAGGAGCAGCGCCCTTGATAGCCATCGACCACTTAGGCCATCCCACCTTGCCCGCTTTGGTGCAGGCTGTTCGCGCCCTGGAGGAAATGGGAGTGCGGGACGAGATGAGCCTCATCGTCTCAGGCGGCATCAAAGATGGGGGCGATGTAGCCAAAGCCCTGGCCCTGGGAGCGGATGCGGTGATGATCGGCACCGGAGCCATGGTGGCCATGGGCTGCCGGGTCTGTCTGGAGTGCCACAAAGGTGAGTGTCAGTACGGGATCGGTACCCAGCGTCCCGAACTGCGCCAGAACCTGGATATTGAGGCTGCCGCCAAAGGAGTCGCCAACTACATTACGGCTATGACCAACGAATTGGTTATCCTGGCCAAGGCCTGCGGCAAAACCAATGTGCATAATCTGGAGAGGGAAGATGTCAGGGCTTTGACCCTTGAGGCCAGCGCCATGACTGGGATTCCCCTGATTGGCAGCGATTTCGCCTTCGGAGAAAGGTTCGGTTTCTTTTAAAAATCTGTTAAAGTTTGTCTTCGCCCAACGGATCCAGGCAGCGCGGCGAAACAAAAAGATAAATTGCCAGGATAAGGAGGTGGTACCCAACGGCAAGGAAGGAGAGTACCCGGAAGGGGGAAGTCAGGACTACGGCCCCGGACAAGGGATTAGCGCCTGCCGCCCTGGCTAATGAAGTGTCAGGAGTGTCAGAAGTATCAGAAACAAGATTGGTGAAAGCAGAAGAAGCCAAAGCAGAGGCAGAGGCCAAAACAGCAAAAAAGACATTTGCAGCAAGAATAGCGCAGGTGCCGAGCGCGTCCCTCAGGCATCCGCTGCAGAGGGATGCAGAACCACAAGCGGAAACGGTGGAAAAATCAGCTGACAAAGGGGAAGCTTCCCCTAAAAAAATGCAAGGAGGAAACAACATGTCAAACGGAAATTATGGTGCTCTGGGAATGGTGGAAACCAAAGGTCTGGTCGGTGCTATCGAAGCTGCCGACGCTATGGTCAAAGCAGCTAATGTTCACCTGGTGGGCAAGGAGCAAATCGGCGGCGGTCTGGTAACCGTCTTAGTCCGGGGCGATGTTGGCGCAGTAAAAGCGGCTACCGATGCCGGCGCAGAAGCGGCTGCCAAAGTAGGTGAAGTTGTCTCCGTCCATGTGATCCCGCGCCCGCATGCCGAAGTCGAGGCCATCCTGCCTAAGACCAACGAGTAAGCAGGGTGTACAAAACAGGAAGGAGAGCTGTCTAGATGAAAGATACGCAATTAGAAACAATTGTGGAAGCAGTAATTAAACAAATACAAGGGCGCGCTGGAGAAACCACAAGTTTTGCATCACAACCGGCGCCTATGGCCGCCCGGGCTGCAGGCAGCCGCGCTTCCAATATGACTATCGCCGTTCTCGGAGGTGGGAACGGCGGGCTGGCTATGGGAGGACACCTGTCGCTCCTGGGCAACAAGGTAAGGATTTTTAGTTTCTTTCAACGGGAACTGGATACCATAGAAGCTGCCGGTGGTGTCGAAATCATAGGCAAAGAGGTTTCGGGCAAGGCCAAGTTAGAGGTGCACAGGCATCTGGACAGTGTGGTCAAAGGGGCCGATCTAATCATGATTGTCTCTCCGGCCCTTACGCACGCCACTTACGCCTGCCTGTTAGCCGGGCTGTTGGAAGACGGACAGATTGTAGTGCTCAACCCCGGCCGTACCGGTGGCGCGCTGCAGTTTGCCCAAGACCTGCAGCGGTATGCCCTGCGCAAACGCATCTACCTGGCAGAGGCCCAGACTTTTATGTATGCGGCTGAAATGCGGGCACCGGGTAAAGTGGAAATTCTGAAAGAGAAATTCAAAATGCGGGTTGCTGCTTTGCCGGCTTCAGACAACCAACACGTTATTCCTGCCCTGCAGCAAATTTATCCTCAAATCGAAGCTGCTCAAAACGTCTTGGAGACCAGCCTTAATAACGTCGGTCCCATCAATCACGTACCGCCAATGCTGTTAAACACCGCGACCATCGAGCATGCAGTGGAAACCGGCGGCGAGAATATGCGCTTCTACACCGACATGATCAATCCCACAGTTTGCAATATGATCATGGAAAAAATGGATGTGGAAAAATGCAATCTGGGCAGGAAGCTGGGGTTGGACGTTTGGACGGTCATCGACTGGTACCGGGAAAGCTACCACGTAACGGGCAATTCCATGTACGAAATTTACCAGACCAATCCCCATATCGCAGGTTTCAGCGCTCCCAAGCACATCCTGGCCTACAACAATGTACTGGACGAAATTCCTGACAGCTTGGTACCCATGTCTTATTTCGGCAAGGTTTTGGGTGTGCCCACTCCAACAATTGATGTGATTGTGGAACTGGGCAAGACCATGACGGGAATTGATTTCTGGAAAGTAGGGCGGACCCTCGACAAACTTGGCCTGGATGGCATGAGCCCCGAACAAATGTTAGAGTACGTCGAACGGCAGCCGCTGCTCGGGGCATGCGGAGTTTCCGGAGTATGCCGCACCTTGCCTCAATTTGCCTAACAGGAGGACGACCTAATGGCTGAAAAACTTGATCTCGATCTTGCCTCCATGTTTGAGGCGCGGCAGGCGGCGCGCCGGGCCGGTGAAGCCCAAAAACAGCTGAATAGCCTGGACGCCGAGGGCGTTGACCGCATCCTGGCGGCTATGGCAGCCGCCGGTCAGGCAGCCGCAGCTGAGCTGGCGCGGCTGACGGTGGAAGAAACCGGCATGGGAGTCTATGAACACAAGGTTTTTAAAAACCGCTTTGCCTCGGCCTCATTGTATGAGGTCATCAAGCCTGAAAAAACTGTTGGCGTCATCTGGCATGACCGTGAAAAGAAGCTCTTTGGCGTGGCTGAACCGGTGGGGGTAATCGCCGCCCCGGTTCCTGTCACCGGCCCGGCAGCAACGGTGTTCTTTAAGAGCATGATTGCCATGAAGGGCCGCAACGCCATTGTATTTTCGCCCCATCCGCGGGCTGTCAAATCCACCGCCGCGGCTGCGGCGGTGATGAACCAGGCCGCCATAGCGGCCGGGGCTCCCGCTGACGTCATCCAGTGCCTGGAAAAGGTATCTTTGGCTGCAACCAACGAACTGATGCGCAACCCGAATGTAGCCTTGATTTTAGGCACCGGAGGACCGGCCATGGTACGTGCTGCCTATTCTGCAGGTAAGCCGGCCATAGCCGTGGGCCCAGGCAACGTTCCGTCTTATGTGGACGAAAGCGCCGAGGACCTGCCCTCCCTGGCCCAAAAGGTGATTGAAAGCAAGACCTTTGACAATGGCACCCCCTGCGCTTCGGAACAGGCCCTGGTAGTGCACAAGGCTGTGGCCAACCAGGTAAAAATGGAGCTGCGGCGCCAGGGGGCCCACTTTCTGGAGCCGGAAGAAAAAGACCGTTTGGTCAAATTCCTCATCGGTCCGGATGGGGGTATGAATTCGGGTGCTGTGGGAAAAAGTGCAGTGGTATTGGCGCAGATGGCCGGGCTGCATGTATCAGCTTCCTGCCGGGCCCTGGTGGCAGAAGTGAGTGAAGTGGGCGCCAAAGAGCCCTACTCGGCAGAAATTCTCGCACCGGTTCTGGCTTTTTACCGGGTAGACACCTGGCAGGAGGGGCTGGCCCGCTGCAACCAAATCCTGGAACATGGTGGACTGGGCCATTCCTGCAGTGTCTGGACTACAAGGGATGAGGTCATGGCGGCCTTTGCCACTGGAGCGCGGGCTTTCCGGCTCCTGGTCAACTGCCCCACCGCTTTTGGTGCCATGGGCCATCTCACCAGCCTGAATCCCTCCTTTATGCTGGGGACAGGTTCCTGGGGAGGCAGTATCACCTCCGACAACGTGGGACCACATCACTTAATCAATGTGCGCCGGGTGGCGTACGGGACCAGGTCCTCGGAAAAACTCAGCCTGAACGGCGGCTGAAAGAGGGGCGACGGGTATGGAAGTATGTGAAGTAGTAGGTAGTATTACTTCCTCTGCCAAAGACCTAAAGCTGATAGGCTTTAAACTAATGATTGTCAAGCCGGTATTATCTCCCTTAGACACGGCCTTCGTGGCTGTGGATGTAGTGGGGTCCGGGGTGGGAGAAATGGTTCTGGTTGCCAGGGGAAGCGCTGCCAGGGAAATTGCGGTTACCCAAGGTGTGCCAACCGATGCCACTATCATAGCACTTGTAGACCCTGACCAGTCTGACCCCTGGTTGCGCACTAAGCGAAGCAGCGATACCGGACAAGGAGTGAGCAAACATGGCTGAAATTGAACTTCGCGCTTTTGTCTTCATTGACCGCATGCAGCCTCAGTACGCGGCGTATGTGGGTACGACCGTCCAAGGCGATATTCCGGTGTCCGGTATGTCCCAACTCTTTGTAGAGGTTGCCCCGGGTAACGAGATTTTTCGCTTGGCGGACATCGTTCTCAAGTCGTCTCAAGTAAAGCCGGCTTCACTGGTAATCGAACGGGAATTCGGCATGTTGGAGGTTCACGCCTTTGACCAGGCTGCGGTGATCAGTTCCGGCCAAGCCATTTTGGACTACCTGGGCGTTAGCATCGAACAGCGTAAACGCCCCGAGGTTACCTCTGCTCAGGTAATTTCCAATGTAGACCCTTACCAAGCCCAGTTGATTAACAAATTCCGCAAAGGCGCGATGCTTGTTCCGGGGGAAACTCTCTTCGTGATGGAAGTGTCCCCCGCAGCCTACATCGCCCTGGCCGCCAACGAGGCAGAAAAGGCAACCGGTCTAAAAATTGTGGATGTTCGCAATGTAGGCAGGAACGGCCGGCTGTTTGTGGCGGGAGGCCAGTCAGAAGTGCTGGCTGCCAAAGAGGCTGCTGTCGCGGCCATCGAAGGAATTGGTGGACGATGAAACTATTGGAGGCGGTCAAGCAAGCCGGTGTGGTGGGGGCTGGCGGAGCCGGCTTTCCCACCCACGTCAAACTCGAGGGTAAGGCAAAGATACTGGTCGTGAATGGCGCGGAATGTGAACCGTTGTTAAGAGTTGACCAACAGCTGCTGGCAGCTGAAATGGAAACCGTGCTGCAGGCCCTGGAGGCGATAATCGCTGAAATGGGGCTGGAGAAGGTCTACCTGGGTATAAAGGGTAAACATAAGAACCTGGTTTCCCAATATCAGGCTGTCAAAAATCCTAAGATTGGCGTTAGTGTTTTAGGCGACTTTTTCCCGGCCGGGGACGAACATATCCTGGTGCGGGAGGTTACAGGACTCACTATCCCGGCTGGGGGCATCCCTCTGAATGTCGGAGTGGTGGTGCTCAATGCAGAAACTGTCTACAACATCGGCAGGGCGTTAAAGGGTCTGCCTGTGACTGAAAAATTTGTCACCGTAACGGGCGCAGTGCGCGAACCTCAGACCCTGCGGGTCCCGGTGGGAACTCCCATCGCAGACCTGCTCGAGTTTTGCGGCGGTGTCACTG
>JAJYNB010000311.1 GCA_021786555.1 Bacillota bacterium
GAGGATGCAACAGGACCAATGGAAGCAAACGCTAAGGTTATTGAACCCCAGGACCTTCTGCGGCCAGACCAGTATCACCTCAATCTGCCGGTTCCCCAGTTGGTTGAAGCCGCATTGTCCCGGAACGAGGCAGTCCTCGCTTCGACGGGTGCCTTAAGGGCCGCCACCGGCAAATATACGGGCCGTTCCCCGAAAGACCGCTACATAGTAGATGAATCTACAATCCACAACCATATCGCCTGGGGACCGGTTAACCGGGCCATTTCAACCGAACAGTTTGAGGGGCTCTACGCCAGAGCCCTGGAGTATATTGAAAACCGCGAGTTATTTGTCTTTGACGGGTTTGCAGGAGCAGACAAAAATTACCGCCTGCCAATCCGGGTAATCAATGAATATGCCTGGCAAAACCTGTTTGTCCACCAATTATTTATCCGCCCCACAGAGGAAGAATTGAAGACGCACCGGCCTGAATTTACCGTAATTGCCACCCCTGGACTCCAGGCAAATCCTGTAGTTGACGGCACCAATTCCGAAGCCTTCGTCATCATCTCCTTTGAAAAAAGAGTAATCCTGATCGGCGGTACGGAATATGCCGGTGAAATGAAAAAGTCCATTTTCAGTGTCTTGAACTATCTGCTGCCGCAAAAGAGAGTTTTCCCCATGCACTGTTCGGCTAACCTGGGTGAGAAAGGGGACGCGGCACTCTTTTTCGGGCTGTCAGGTACGGGCAAGACCACTCTTTCCGCTGATCCCGACCGGCACCTCATAGGAGATGACGAGCATGGCTGGTCCGACAAGGGTGTGTTTAACTTCGAGGGAGGCTGCTATGCCAAGTGCATAGCTTTGACGGAGGAGAAGGAGCCGCAAATCTGGCATGCCATCAAGCCGGGCTCTGTTCTCGAAAATGTGGTTCTGGACCGGGTGACAGGTGAAGCCGATTATGATGACGGCAGCCTGACTGAGAACACCCGGGCCGCCTATCCCATTGACTATATTCCCGGCGCCGTCATCCCGGGTGTAGCCGGACATCCCAAGGTAGTGGTATTTTTGACCGCTGACGCTTTTGGGGTCCTGCCCCCCGTTTCCAAGCTGACCAAGGAACAGGCTATGTACCATTTCCTTTCAGGCTATACTTCCAAGTTAGCTGGGACTGAACGGGGTGTTACAGAACCGGAAGCAACCTTTTCCACTTGTTTTGGTGAGCCTTTCCTCCCCTTAGCGCCCAGTATGTACGCTCAAATGCTTGGAGATAAGATTGACAGCCACCAAGCACAGGTTTATCTGGTAAATACCGGTTGGTCCGGCGGCCCTTACGGCGTAGGTAAACGCATCAACCTTACCTACACCAGGGCCATGGTTACGGCGGCCATCAATGGCTCCCTGGATGCTGCAAAGTTTACTGCAGACCCTGCCTTTGGTATCCTGGTCCCCGACAGCGTCCCCGGGGTGCCGGACGAAGTCTTAAACCCGCGCAACACCTGGAGCGATAAAGCTGCTTACGATACCAAAGCCGCGGAACTGGCATCCCTGTTCAGGAAAAACTTCGCGAAATTCGCCGATGTGCCGCAAGAAGTCCTCCAAGCCGGCCCAACCCGCTAGCCGCTTAGGGAAGGGCCTAGGACGCACGGACGGTTCCGACATCCTAGCGAGAAAAGTCATTTGGTAACGATTCCTGACCTTCGAGTTACAGAAAAGTGGTACTCGACTCAAGTTCGAGCACCACTTTTCTTTGAGTTCCTTAAACTGAAATAGCACCGGCTTGGGCCTGGGTTGCTTTTTGCAGGTCCACGGGGTCTATGATTATCTGACAACCTCTGATTCCGGCGCTGATTGAGAGTTTCTCCTGGCTGGAATACTCAGCCTCAATAAATACCGGATATTTCTTTTTGCAGCCCACGGGAGAAACTCCGCCCCGGATGTACCCGGTCAAGGGTTGGACTTCTTTCAGAGGCACTACTTCCACTTTTTTGTTACCGCTCAACTGTGCCAGAGCCTTCAGGTTCAACTCCTTGTCGGCTGGGATACAGGCCAACATTACACCTGTTTTATCGCCGCGGGTGACCAGGGTTTTATAAACCTGGTTGAAGTTCAAACCCACCTTGCCGGCTACGGTAGTGGCTGATAAATCCGATTCATCTACAGGGTATTCCTTTAAGTCATAAGCAACCCCGGCCTGGTCCAGCAGGCGGGCGGCATTGGTTTTTTGCGCCATCTGTTTTATACCTTCCTCACTGCCCCATAACTTCGCCCAGGCTCACTTCCTTCAGCTCGGGCAGGCAGCGAGCGGGTAATGCCACGTAGTAATCTGTTCCTTCCTCCAGTCTTTGGCGCATCTCATTCGAAATGTCGGCGACCACCTTTGCCGGGAGGCCAACAGCTAATTTATTCGGTGGAATATGGACCTTTTCATTTACCAGAGCTCCCGCGGCAATACAGCAGCCGTCACCGATACTGCCAAAGTCCATGACAATTGCCCCCATGCCTATCAGAACATGGTCTCCCAAATTGGGGGTATGCAGGATGGCACCGTGTCCGACGTGGCTCCTCTCTCCCAGCACAGCAGCTCCCCCAGGGTGGGCATGGATGATGCAGTTCTCCTGAATATTGGAATAGGCCCCGATTTTGACTGAACCCCAGTCCCCCCTGATACGCGCGCCGGCCCCAACATAACAGCCTTCCCCCATGTGCACATCACCAATGATGCTGGCTTCAGGGTGGATATAACTGCCTTTGCCGATAAATGGACGCTTACCCTCAAATTCATAAATTGCCACTTCACAGATCTCCCCCTTGCGTCTAATCCTTTAACGAATTCCAGATGATTAGATTATAACCCAAATTACACTTGGCTAGAATCTATGCAGCTCCAGGATATGCACTGCGTCGCTGACCAGATCTATAAGGTGGACACAGCCCTGGCCTTTCCCGAGGAGTCCGGCAATTTCCTTCTTGCCGAGACCTTTAAGCCCGGTACCTACCAGCTCCTGCAAAAAGCCTGAGGCTTCCCGGCAGACCTTGTCAGGGGTGCGGTGCAGGGTGCCCGCCGCCCTTATCACCCGCCAATCTTCCGCCGCCAGTTCCAGGTTGACCGAGACCTGGTGGAAAGAGTCGCTCAGGTTGCCGGTTAATAGATAGGCGCCTTCACCCAGGCTGTAGAAAGTCTGGGTCTTGAAGCGCACAAACAGATTTCCCTCACGCTGCTCTTCCCCCACGTGTTCGAACCAGCCAGTCTCAACCCGGTCCAGATTGCTGTAATAGCGGCACGAACCTGCATAATACTTTCCCCAGTAACGACTGTACTCCTCAGCAGAACCATAGCCGCGCAGGTCCCATAAAAAAGTTTCGGCCTGGATTACCCCTTTGACTGTTTCAGCAAAGAGAGGTACAGCCAAGGGGTCCGCCAAAAATTGCGCAACCTGTTGCAGGGCTGCGCCAGCATTAAAGTATGCTTCCTGGCCGTGCAGCACCGGCACGGTCCGCACCCTGGTTCCGGGCTTGCCGCCGGTGCGGTGTTCTTCCCACACAGCTTCCTTGACGCAAAAGTCTTTGACATTAACCAGCAGACGGGCGGCAGCTTCCCGCTCACTGTCAACATAACAGGTTTCAGCCTGCAGCATATCATCGCCGCTGCGCTGTACCGAGGTGTACCAATTACGCTGAAACAATGAATTCATCTCTTTATCTCCCCCATCAGTTGTTTTCTTGAATATTCTGTGGGCTTCCGGCGAAGTCCTGCTCTTTTCCGCTAAACTTAAAGAGCCGCGCCTCAGTAAGGCGCGGCTGGGTCAGCCTATACAGTTATGCTCAGGCAAACAGGCGCCGGTGCTCGCGCATGATGCACACGTCCGTGACCAGCTCAAGCCCCATTTCCCGGGCCTTGGCGGCATCATCGGGCGATATGGTGCCCAACTGGTACCACACGGTTTTGAGTCCCGTCTCCGCGCACTCCTGGGCCACCTTAAGCGCGTCCTCCGGCCGGCGGAACACATCCACGATATCCACCGGTTCCGAGATCGCTGCCAGGCTGGGCTTGCATTCCTGGCCCAGGATTGTCTCCGCAGCAGGGTTGACAGGGATGATGCGGTAACCCTGCTGCAGCAAGTACTCAGCCACCCGGTAGCTGTCCTTTGCAGGATTGGTGGACAATCCCACCACGGCGATAATCTTGGCAGTGCTCAATAGTTCTTTTTCTTCGGAGTCTGTCATCTCAGATTCCCCCTTTTGACTTTTCTAACCCCCACATTTATCTCTATAGTATTTACCTTTTCTCCCGTCCAAACCGTGCTTGGCAGTGCTAAACCAGAGAAAAGATGTCCACTCCGTCGGACTGGTTCAGCTGCACCTCTCCCCGGTAAACCAGATACATCAAGTGAGCCAGGGTTTCGGCCATAGCAAAGCGAAGCTCGTGCATGGAAAGTTCCTGGGGAAAAATCCGCGTACATACTTGATAAGCCGTGGCCTCGCGGCCCGTGCTTTCCCTGACCAGGGCCAGCCTTTCCCGGTGGTGTTCCAGAAGCTGGCCGATTCTTTCCGCCATAGTGTTGAAGGGCTTGCCATGAGCCGGCAGTACAAGCTCACAGGCTAACCCCTGGATGGAGCGCAAGGATGTAAGAAAATTGTCCAGCGGGTCGCGGTCTGAGCCCGATTCGGGCCACAAGCTGATGTTGGAGGAAATTCCCGGCAGCAGATGGTCCCCGGATAACAGCACCTGGTGAGCCTCGTTATAGTAGCATATATGCCCGTCAGTATGCCCCGGAGTGAGAATCACTTTATAGGAGTAGTCTCCCAATTGCACAGAGTCGCCTGCCTGTAGGGTGTTTACTTCGGCATGGGGCATGGTGAAGGGCAGCAGTTTAGCCATAGCCTCAATCACCGGCTGAGTGACCTCAGTCGGCATGCCGTTAGCTGTAAACATCTGGTGCATAGCCTGCAGAATCTCATCCCCATGCTTCCAGTATCTCTCCACCCTGTCGGCGTCGATCTCGCCGATCCACACCTGTGCCTCGCTTTGCTGCTGCAGCCAGCCCGAGGCGCCGTAATGATCGGGGTGAAAATGGGTAAGGTAGATACCGCGGATATCCGAGATATGAATCGAATGGTCAGCGAAAAAATTCTGCCAGGATGCCCTGCCTGCTTCGTTACTGAGGCCGGTATCCACCATATACCAGCCGTCCTTGCCTTTTATGGCATAGCAGTTAACATGGTTGAGCTTGAAAGGCAGGGGATGACGGGCCTGGTAAATGCCCAATTGTTCGTGAACCAACATAGCGCATCTCCTTAGTACAGAAATTTACCGACTTTTCCTCCTTCCAATAGTACCAGATATACTGCTGCTTTCATACAGGCTAAAAGGAATATCACAGCCGGAGGGCTCCTTAAGACTTGTCTTTCTTCGAGGGCGGCAGAGCCGGAAGCCGGGTGCAATTGGCGTAGCAGTATACACAGCCCGTATAGCATGCCTTGGTATAGTAACCGCCTACATCTATGGAATGGGTACAGCCGCACTGCTCCCTGGTACGGGGTTGGAAAGAGCTGCAGGCCAGCTTCCCGGGGTGGAGGTCTGCCAGGACTTCGGCGTCAATGCACCGGCTTTCCGGCGCCCCCGGCACGGCACAGGCGTCCAGCCTTATACCCAACTTGGCAGCGTATAAGGATAGTTCCCGCCAGATTTCCGCTTGTTCCTCATGGCTGTGCGCGTGCAGGGCAAACCCGGCCCCGGTCATGCGGTTTTTCACTTTCGGGTAATAACAGGCAAAACTGGTAACGCAGCGCTTGATACCGAGAGAGGCTCCCCGGGCCAGAATCTCCCTTACCAAGTCAAGGTTGTCGTACAGATTCGCACCGCGCCGGGCCCGAAAAATCGGGTCCACCCTGAGCTTAATATTTTCCGGCCCCCCGGTAAACTCAATCAGGCCTGGCAATGCGCTGAAAGTGTCCTCCCAGGCAGGAGCTTGGGGCTCCACCTCGGTACCGCCCAGGCCGGTTACGGTCAGATGAATGTAGAGATTATCGAATTGGCTCAGGGTCTGGCGCATTTCCGGTAGAAGCACGGCGGCGGCGAACTTGGTCCAAAGGACCAGGGAATGCACTTTGGACGGCGGATAGCGGCAGGTAAGGATGTCCCGCAGTTCAGCAGCATACCACTTAACCATGTCAGTACGGCGTGAGGCCGATATTACCACCTTATCCCCTTTTGCCGGGCTTGGCTTACGGTTATAGGCGGGTTGAGGCAAGCAGCTGAGTTGGGTTCCCTCAGCTGTCATATTGAGCTTGGAACTCTTCCAGGGACATCAGGACCTGGCGGGGTTTGCTGCCCTCAAAGCCCCCCACCACCCCTTTCAGCTCCAGGAGGTCCATCAGGCGGGCCGCTCTGGTATAGCCCACCCTCAGC
This sequence comes from Bacillota bacterium, assembly GCA_021786555.1. Classification (GTDB taxonomy): domain Bacteria; phylum Bacillota; class Desulfitobacteriia; order Desulfitobacteriales; family JAJXUE01; genus JAJZPO01. Next base: position 6,392 of record JAJYNB010000311.1, read on the forward strand.
CTGCGCTGCAGCAAGGACACCGACGCCATGTTACTGGTAATAAACAGGCGCGCCGCTTCGAAGAACAGTTCGTCATCCGCCATCTCTTCCCCGGCCGCCGCCACCTGGTCGGCAAAGTCCGGTGTAAGGTACTCGGGTAGGGCTTGGCCCTTCCAGTGCTTGACCACACGTTCCACTTCCTGGTCCGAGAGGAAACAGCCTTGGACCCGCAGCGGCTTAGCCATACCCAATGGGTAGTAAAGCATGTCCCCCTTGCCGAGAAGCTTTTCCGCCCCGTTTCCGTCCAAAATGGTGCGGGAGTCGATCTGTGAGCTGACCGCAAAGGCAATGCGGGAAGGAATATTGGCCTTGATGATGCCTGTGATGACATCGACCGAAGGGCGCTGGGTCGCCACCACCAGGTGGATTCCCGCGGCCCTGGCCATTTGTGCCAGGCGGCAGATTCCCTCTTCCACATCCCCCGGCGCCACCAGCATCAGGTCTGCCAGTTCATCAATCAAGACCACTATGTAAGGCAGGGCAGGCTGGGGTGCATTAACTTCATTATAGCGGGTGATTTCCCGCACCCCGGCGGCGGCAAAGAGTTCGTAGCGGTTTTCCATTTCATTGACTATCCAGCGCAGGGCAGCGGCCGCCTTTTTAGGATCGGTAACCACCGGAGCAATCAGATGGGGAATGCCGTTATACCTGGCCAGTTCCACCATCTTAGGGTCTATGAGCAAAAACTTTACCTCATCGGGCCGGGCGGTGTAGAGAATGCTGCTGATTATGGTGTTCATGCACACGCTCTTGCCCGAACCGGTGGCGCCTGCCACCAGCAGGTGAGGCATACGGGCCAGGTCCGCCACCACGGGCTTGCCTGCGATATCCTTGCCCAGGGCCACCTTGAGCTTGGAGTCCAATTTAAACTCATCCGCCTCCAAGACCTCGCGGAATTTGACCTGGTTTACTTTTTTGTTGGGCACCTCAATCCCAACCGCTGACTTGCCGGGTATAGGCGCTTCAATCCGCACATCAGGCGCAGCCAAAGCCAGGGCCATGTCATCCGCAAGGCTGACAATCCTGCTGATCTTGATACCTGGCGCGGGCTGGACTTCATAACGTGTTATGGCCGGGCCCTGGGAAATTTCCATGACCTTGACCTTGACGCCAAAGTTGTTCAAAACCTCTTCCAAGAGCTGACCGTTTTGCCTGGCTTCCCCGTCCAGCCGCGCGGGCTGAGGTACGGGCGGGTCAAGCAAAACAGCGGGTGGAAGCGTTATAGCCCTGGGTTTTGAGTTTGGCAGCCAGGTTTCCTGCGGCAACAGGCTTGCCTGTGCCTGTGCTTCTTTTTTTTGCTCAGGAGGGAGAGGACGGAGCGGGATTACCGGCTTATCTTCGAACAGAAGCGGTTCTTCACTGACGGTCTGTACCTTTGGGCCTGATTTGCGGCTGATGAAGCTGTGCAATCCCCCTGCCCTGGCGGGAACCTCCGCGTCTCGAGGCGGGAGTTTGTCAGTGAGGCTTTCCGCTGCTTCTGACGCTGCGTGGTCCTCGGCAAAGTAATCGTTAAAGTTGTTGCCTAGCTTGACCAGTTTAGCCTGATTGCCTGGAGCTGACCCAAAATAAGTGTTGAAGTCTTTGCCGATGTCATCTAGTGCCGGAGCCGGCGGTGTTTGCTTACGTTCGTTCAACGGATCGTCATCAGCGAAGTAAGTGCCGAAACCGCTTCCTTTAGGGACGATGTCCTTTCCTGCGGTCTTTTGCGGCTTTTGATTTGCCGCAGCCCCTTTGACCCGGGGTTTTTCGTTCAAAGGGTAAATCAGCAGGAAAAATCCAATCAGGGCGGTAATGAAGGGGCCAATCCAGGCCACTTTCCCCAAAAAGGTTTGGAATGCAGCAGCAATGCCCCTGCCCGCCGCTCCGCCTGTATTGAAGAAACCCGCCAGGCCGACGCCAGAAAGGCAGATTAAAAGCACTCCGGCCGCATTAATCCATATACTTGACTTAAAAGGTGCGCTGGAAGCGCCTTTTTTTGATTTAGGCATAATTTCCCCCTAAAAAAACACATTTATAGTTGTAATTATGGATTAATAAGGGAATATTGTCAAACATCCTTGCTAATGGTAAAGGGCTGTCGCACAAGCAAAATTTGCTTGGGACAGCCCTGTTTTTTGACGGAAAAAGTGATGGTTGCCAGCCAGCTATTGCGGTTTGATGATCGAATTATTACGGTAAAAGGGGGTACGGGAATCGGCGTGGCCAAGGATGCTTTCTTCAATCTTGCCTTCCAGGTAAAACTGCACCCCTTTAATATCCTTAATAGTGGATCCTTAGGCAACCCGGATTCTGCGGCGCGCATTGTAGGGTTCAAACACAGCCTCCTGCAGTACGCCTTCATTATCCAGGACGGCAGTGCCTGTGTAGAGAAAGCCTTTGGCGGAACGGTAGCGCAAATCGGAAAAGGTCACAATCTGTGTGTCGTCAAACCGTTCGCAGGCCACATGGTAGCATGGTGTGAACTCCCGGAATATTTCTCCCAGCGGGCTGTCTTCCGCCCGCTCGATGCAGGGGTGCTCCAGCTTGCTGAATACGTCCTCCACCAAAAGCTCATCCTTGCTGAAGGGAACCGAACCCATGACAAATTCGTCCTGCCGGTCTACAACAAACTTCCAGCTAAAAGGCCGGTACATGGCAGGATAGACTAAAATCTTCAGATCGGA
>JAJYNB010000390.1 GCA_021786555.1 Bacillota bacterium
GGCGGCAGGAACGACTCGGCGTCCATGGCGTGGGCGGCGGCGGGCATCGCGGCCGGCTCCATCACCCTGCCACGGCGCTACTCGCACTCGCCGGTCGAAGTGGCGGACCTGCGGGACGCAACGGTAGCGCTCCGGCTGCTGCAGTCCGTGCTGACCCGGATGGACCGCCTGCCGGCGTTCGACTTTCTCGCCTAGTGCAGCCCTTCCCGCAGGTGGACCGCCAGGATCTCAACCGCAAGGCCCAACTCGGCACCGCTGATAACGCGGTGGATGGGCTCGACGTGGATCAACCCGCCGTCTGGCTCCAAAATCAGGATCCCTTCCCTGGACTCTTCCGGCCAATCCTCCAGGTTGAGGTTAAGTTCAGTAATGGAACACAGCATTCCATTGGAGGATATACCCCTTAATTTGGCTGGTTTGATGCTCACACCATTTGGCAAATTTGCCCCATCCAAGGCTACAGGCACCTTGTCCCCGGTTTTGATGTTCTGAGCCCCCGTCACAATCTGCTGCGACTCGCTGCCCGCATTGACCTGACATACCCAGAGCTTGTCTGCGTTGGGGTGTTTTACCATGGCGGCAATTTCTCCAACCACCACCCGGTCAAAACCTTGAGCAAGATTTTCTACCGTCTCCACAGCTATGCCCGCCATAGTCATCTTGTCGGCCAGGACTTGTGGCTCCATATCCACATTAACCAGTTCTTTCAGCCATCTATACCCTACTCGCAAAGTACCAACCCCCTAAAACTGCCGCAAAAAGCGCAGGTCGTTGTCGTAAAAATACCGCATGTCATCAATTCCGTATTTCAACATGGTAATGCGTTCAATACCCATGCCAAAAGCGAAGCCTGTTACCTCATCCGGGTTATACCCGCCCATTCTCAGGACATGGGGATGAACCATGCCCGAACCGAGAATCTCAATCCAACCGGAACCTTTGCAGATTCTGCACCCTTCTCCACCGCACAGCATGCAGGAAACATCAACTTCAGCGCTGGGTTCGGTAAAAGGAAAGAAGCTGGGACGTAAACGGATTTGACGCTCAGGGCCAAACATTTGCCGTGCAAACTCCAGCAAAATCCCTTTTAGGTCCGCCAGACTGATGCCCTTGTCAACCACCAGCCCCTCTACTTGATTAAACATGGGGGAATGGGTGGCATCGTCGTCTTTGCGGAAGACCCTGCCAGGGCAAATTACTTTTACCGGCAAACTGGGGAAAAGTTTTTCCATAGCCCTTATTTGTACCGGTGATGTATGAGTGCGCAACAAGATTTCCTCCGTTACGTAAAAGGAATCCTGCATATCGCGGGCAGGGTGGTCTTTGGGGATATTCAGCGCTTCAAAGTTATAATGATCCGACTCTATTTCCGGTCCCTCAGCGATTTGAAAACCCATGCCCAGAAAAATCTCTTCTATTTCTTCCTGCACCAGACTTAACGGGTGCCGGTGCCCCTGCACAAAGATTCTGCCAGGCAGGGTGACGTCGATTTTTTCCCGGCCCAGACGATCGGCCCTGGCCTTTTGCTTTAACTCCGCTTCTCTGAGACTGAACAACTCCTCCAGGACATCCCGCACCTGATTGGCCAACATGCCGATTTTCGGCCTCTCTTCCGGTGACAGCCCTCCCATGTTGCGCAGAATTCCTGTTAGGACCCCTTTCTTGCCCAAATATTTTACCCTTAAATCGTTTAGACTCTCCAATTCAGCGACCTGGGCCATGGTTGCTTCAGCTTCCTGCCGTAACGCATTCAGTTGCTGTTCCATACTTTACCTCCCCGCAAATGGATAAAAAAATAAACCCTCGTCCCCAAAAGGGACGAGAGTCATACTCCCGTGGTACCACCCCACTTAACCGTAAATGGTTCACTCAAGGGCACAAACGGTCTGTGCCGCCTCCGGATAACGGGAGAAGTAATCCCGGTCCGCCTACTCTGTTTCAGCAAGACAGCTCACGGGGGAATTTTACCCGGTAGGTAGAGCCATGTTCAACAAGTGGGACTTTCAGTCACGGTCCCTCCTCCCTGAATGTGACAAGCTCGTTTTGCCCGTTCATCGCCAAACAACGGTATTTTAATGGACCAGAAGGTTTTTATAAATGAGGTATGCCTTTAAGGAACCGGTTGCTTCGAAAATCCTCCAGAAAAAATCCGCGGGTGACACTGACAAACCACACCCTTTCCGGCTTTAGAGGGATTTTTCACTAGGTAAATTATAGCACACCTCACGAACGGTTACAACAACGGTACGAAACTCCCCTGCGGAGGAAATCCGGCTGCTCCAGCATGACCCAAAAGGTCATGCACGTTTTGTTGGGTGCTTAGCGGTCTCCAGGAAGATTTGCCTGGCGCTCTCGAACAAGAGCAGCGATCCAGCTACAGCGGCATTGAGAGATTCCACGCCGCCCTGCAGAGGTATACTCACACGTCTGGCGGCCGCAGCCCGGAACTCCTCACTCGGCCCCTGTCCCTCGTTCCCTATGACAATAGCCAGGGGTGGCGTAAGAACACTACAGTAATAAACTTCTTTACCCGCAGCATCGGCCACCGCCACCGGAATCTGCTTTTCCCTCAGCCAGCTGATCGCTTCTCCCTGGTCAACATTATTTACCAAAGGGATTTTGAACACCGCGCCCATGGTCGAACGCAAAGTCTTTGGGTTGAAGAGGTCTACCGTACCCCGGGTACAGATGATTCCCTTCGCACCGGAGGCCAAAGCGGAGCGGATTAAGGTCCCCAAATTGCCAGGGTCCTGAATTCCATCGACTACAAGGAAAAAGGGGAGTTCCTGCTTCAGACCCTCTAATGCCAGGGCGGGAATATCCAAGGCGGCCAGAACTCCCTGAGGTGACTCGGTATCCGAGATGTGGGCCAGAACCTTGTCGGAAACCGGCTGTACCGGAGCTGATGTTTTCATCACGTCGGCCAGAAGCGCCTCGCCCCGTTCCGACTCCAACAATCCGGGAGAATACATGACTTGCCGCAAAGAAATCCCTGCCTGGAGTGCTTCTTCTACGAACCTAACCCCTTCTATCAGGAACATTCTCGTTACGTCCCGGATCTTTTTCTCTTTTAAGCCGGAAAGTTGCTTTACCAGCGGGTTCTGAACCGAGGTCAGCATCTCCTTCACGCTAACTACCTCCATGCTACCTTTGCCGCCATGATTTCTTAAGAAAAACGCTACTTATGAGACACGGCTGCTTCAGGGAGGATGAACTCTTCTGGAACAATACAAAAACAAGTATGGAGAAGTTCCATACTTGCCTGTTATTTAAGCATTTACCTGGGCTTTGGCCACATCAGCCAGTTGTTTGAAAGCAACCGCATCATGTATAGCAAGTTCCGCCAGCATTTTGCGATTAACAGTTACCCCTGCCTTTTTCAGTCCATTGATCATCCTGCTGTAGGAGATGCCGTTAATACGGGCTGCAGCATTGATCCGGGCAATCCACAACTTTCTGAAGTCACCTTTCTTGTCCTTACGGTGAGCATAGGCATAAGCCAAGGATTTTAAAACCTGCTCATTGGCAGGCCTAAACAGCTTGCTCTTAGCGCCTCTGTAGCCTTTAGCCAGCTTGAGAATTTTTTTGTGCCGTCTATGTTTGGTCATACCACGTTTAATACGGGCCATTTGTAATACCTCCCCTGCAAAAGATCAGTCTTAAAGATACGCAATCAAACGTTCAATGCGCTTGGCGTCACTCGGGTGCATAACCCCGGATTTGCGCAGGTTGCGCTTGCGCTTGGAGGACTTCTTTTCAAGAATATGACTGGTAAAAGCATGAGAACGCTTTATCTTTCCGGTACCAGTTTTCTTGAAGCGCTTGGCGGCACCGCGGTGAGTCTTCATTTTCGGCATTGGGTGTTCCCCCTCTCGTTAGTCGTGTTTGTTTGGAGTGAGAATCATAATCATATTGCGCCCTTCAACCTTTGGTTCGCGCTCTACATGAGAAATATCCTTAACTATTTGCGCAAGCCTTATGCAAAGCGCCCTGCCGAGTTCCGGGTGGGTAATCTCCCTCCCCCTAAACATGATGGTGACTTTGACCTTGTCTCCATCGGCTAAGAAACGCTGTGCGTTTTTTGCTTTGGTGTCCAGATCATGGTCCTCAATGTTAGGACGAAGCTTTACTTCCTTGATTTCAATTACCTTGTGCTTCTTCCTGGCTTCCTTGTCCTTCTTGGCCTGCTCATACTTGTATTTGCCAAAGTCCATGAGCTTACACACAGGAGGTTTGGCTGTCGGAGCTATCTCCACCAGGTCTAGGTTTTTCTCAACCGCTATCCGGTAAGCGTCACGGCCTGAAATTATGCCAAGTTGTTCTCCATCCTCGCCGACCAAGCGAACCTCGCGTGCACGGATTTCTTCGTTAATCCGCATTTCCTTGCTAATAAGTTTTCACCTCCTAAAATTACAACAAAAAAGCAGATGAAAACATCCGCTTAATAAAGCATACTAACACTTGCAGTACAACCTCATCGACTGGAACGCCATGAGGTGAGAAGCGGATGGCTTCTACTTTAAAAACAACCTTAGATTAATATACTATAATATTATTCTCTTGTCAATTTTGCTTATAATTTTTTTGCAATCTCCCCGATGACCTGTTGTACGAATTCATCCAGCTCTCTGGCGCCCAGGTCCCCTTCTCCTCTGCGGCGCACGGCTACAGCCCGGCTCTCCACTTCCTTATCTCCAACTACCAGGATGTAAGGCACTTTGTCCATCTGAGCTTGCCTGATTTTGTAACTGATTTTTTCCCGCCGTTCATCAACCTCCACTCTGACGTCCGCGGTGCTCAGTTCGGCCGCCACGTTTCTGGCATATTCTTCATGCCTGTCGCTGATTGGCAAAACCCTTACCTGAACCGGTGACAGCCAAAGCGGGAAGGCACCCGCATAATGCTCAGTGAGAATGGCAATAAACCTCTCTATGCTGCCGTAAATAGTACGGTGTATCATGACCGGACGGTGCTTCTGTCCGTCCTCACCAATGTAGTGCATGTCGAACTTCTCCGGCATTTGAAAATCCAATTGGATAGTGCCGCACTGCCAGGTCCGGCCCAGGCAGTCTCTTAAATGAAAATCTATTTTCGGACCGTAAAAAGCGCCATCCCCGGGGTTTACCTTATAATTGACCCCCTTGGCCTCCAGAGCCTCCTGCAAGGCATTGGTGGCCATTTCCCAGTCTGCGTCAGACCCCATGGAGTTTTCCGGCCGGGTTGAGAGTTCCACATGATATTCGAAACCGAAAACCGTATAAAAGTAATCCACCAAACTTATGACACCCATAAGTTCGTTTTTTACCTGACTGGGGAGCAGGTATATATGGGCATCGTCCTGGGTAAAATTGCGTACCCGCAGCAGTCCATGCAGAGCGCCGGAAAGCTCGTGGCGGTGCACAAGACCCAGCTCTCCCATCCTGATGGGCAGGTCGCGGTAACTGTGCAGCCTGGTCTTGTACACCAGAATACCACCGGGGCAGTTCATAGGTTTGACGGCATAGTCAGCCTCGTCAATCTTGGTAAAATACATGTTTTCCCGGTAATGGTCCCAGTGCCCAGACTGTTCCCACAGGCTGCGGTTTAGGATAATCGGGGTCTTGATTTCCTGGTACCCGTTCTTTTTGTGCTGCTCCCGCCAGAAGTTTTCCAGTTCGTTGCGCAGCACCATACCCTTAGGGTGGAAAAACGGAAATCCAGGACCCTCATCGTGGAAACTGAACAACTCCAACTCCATGCCGATTTTACGGTGGTCCCGCCGCTTGGCCTCTTCAAGTTTGAACAGGTAGTCTTCCAGTTCAGCCTGTTTCGGAAAAGAAGTGCCGTAAATGCGCTGCAGCATTTTGTTTTTTTCGCTGCCCCGCCAGTAAGCGCCTGCAACACTTTGCAGCTTGATAGCTTTTATTTTGCCGGTAGATGGAACGTGGGGTCCTGCGCACAGATCCACAAAGTCTCCCTGGCGATACATAGAAATTACAGCGTCAACCGGCAAATCTTGTACCAACTCAACTTTATATTTTTCACCGCGGGCTTCAAAGAATTTTATAGCTTCTTCTCTGGACACCTCGGAGCGCTCAAAGCCGTAATCTTGCTTGACAATTCTGTCCATTTCCTGTTCAATCTTCGTCAGATCCTCCGGGGTAAAAACGTGCTCAGAATCAAAATCATAGTAAAAACCGTTGGCGATGGCGGGGCCAATCCCTAGGTTTGTCCCTGGGAACAGCTTCTTCACCGCCTGGGCCAGGATATGGGATGAACTATGCCTGAAAGTATCCTGACCTTCCGGCGTATCAAAAGTAAGAATCTCCAACTCCGCGTCCTGGTTCAGAGGTTGGGCCAAATCCACTACCTCCCCGTCCACCTTGGCGGCCAAAGCGGCTTTAGCCAATCCACGGCTGATTCCCTCAGCAACCGCGAGGAACGAAGTTCCTCGCGGAAACTCTTTGACCGAACCATCTTTAAGCTTAACCTTTACCGAACTCATTAATACTTCCTCCTTACAAGCACAGGCTCAATTTATGCAATTGCCGTTGTTGCCGGAATCGAAAAGACATTGTGTCTTAACCCTTAACCGCCTGGGCTGCGCCAAAAAATCACATTAAAAAACCCCCGTCCCGCAATGGGACGAGAGCTGTCTCCCGTGGTTCCACCCAAATAGGAAAAATATTTCCCACTTTTAGCTCTAACGCAGCATACGGCCCTGCTTACTCCCCGAAGGTTTCCGCAGGGCTGCTCAGAGGTGGTTTTCCAATACCCAAGTGCAGGAAAAGCTTTCAGCCAACGCCTTTCTCTCTGAACAACCCCTGGGTTTGTACTGTCCTCTTCACAGCAGATTAATTATCTGGCTTTATTTATAAATTATAAAGCCAAAGCCGGGCAACTGTCAACTTTTGCTTGACAGGCTGCACAGACTACACCCCTGACAGTTGCTCACCCGGTCCCCAAAAACATTGCGAATAGTTCTGATGGTCTCACTTTCCCTTTTTGCGGTGACATGGAGAACCACAAACCGGGGAGCGATTGTAATTAAAGCGCTAATCAGCAAATCCTCATATGTAATTTCATTATCCACTAAGTCGGCGACAAACCCATCAAGGTAGTCGTTGTTAACCATATTATTATCCTGATCATAAAGTTGGAACCCGCCGGATGGTTTGACCAATACGTGGAGCGTCTCGATCTTGGGTTCCTGGATGTCTACAAAATAACGCAGCAGCCTGATAAACTCCAAATATTCCTTTTCCATCACAAATTCATCCACTGCGACCGTGATGGCTGCCTGAAGCTCTGAATAGTACTCTTTAAGCCTAAAACGGATGAAGCCTTCCAGGATAAGCTTATCGTGGATTTCCAGGTAATCGCGTATCTTCTGGGCTATGCGGGTCTTACGGCTATGGCGGTATGTAAGAGACATTCCCGCACAGTTATTGAGAACCTTGAGCACCTTGTCGCTAATAATGGCTCTTTCCTGATCGCTGAAATACTGATGGTGCAGCTTTAACTCTCTATTAATCAGCCCGTTTTCCCAATTGCCCAGGATAATCTCCGCCAGGGCATTGGCGAGATAGTGCTTAAAGACTCTCTCGGCTAAATTATCACTGGCGGCAGGGCGGATGGGATTACAGTCAATAAAGGTAAAGCCGCCAACCTCCTGTTCCGCCAGCTGTACCTCTACGCCCGTCAAGAGGGCAAACTGTGAATTCAATGTACTGCGGAGTCCGTCAATATTCTGTCTAGCTCCGATAGAGATATTCACTGGTTTAGCCCCCTTTTTATCTTTATTATATGAAGGGCCCACTCATTTATACTGTGCCCGGCAGTCAAGCATTCCGGCGAAAAAAAAGTGCCCTTGGCACTTCCATATTATTTACAAAATGCGCGAAAACTAAACACAAATAAAAAAATCCCGCCTTAAAGACAGGATTAATTATCTATGGTGGGTTTGAGAGGACTCGAACCTCCGACCCCCTCGATGTCAACGAGGTACTCTAACCAGCTGAGCTACAAACCCATATTTTTTGGTGCCGAAGACCGGGGTCGAACCGGTACGGGCTTTAGGGCCCGCGGGATTTTAAGTCCCGTGCGTCTGCCAATTCCGCCACTTCGGCATAATGGAGGCGGCACCCAGATTCGAACTGGGGATAAAGGTTTTGCAGACCTCTGCCTTACCACTTGGCTATGCCGCCATACGAGTATAAGAAAAGTCCAGACCGGGGACAGTGATAAGTGGAGCGGGTGACGAGATTCGAACTCGCGACTTTCACCTTGGCAAGGTGACACTCTACCACTGAGTTACACCCGCAGATTAATGGTGCCTCAGGGCGGAATCGAACCGCCGACACGAGGATTTTCAGTCCTCTGCTCTACCGACTGAGCTACCGAGGCAGGAAATGGCGACCCCGATCGGACTTGAACCGACGATCTCCTGCGTGACAGGCAGGCATGTTAACCACTACACCACGGGGCCAGATGCCCGCTTGAACTGACAAATAACAGTATACACAAACGGTTCATTTCTGTCAAAGTATTTTTATTGACAAAAATACAAATAATTTCACTTTCTCAAACGAAAGTAAAGATATTATAACACGTGAGTTTTAGCCGGTCAATGACAGTATGATGCCATCTCATCCATTGTCTGGTTTTAAAGCATCAGCAAAATTCAAGCGTTTTGAGTCTCTTAAATCCGGTCTCGATCCGGTTAACTATTCCTGCCCGAGTTTATCCTATACACTGAAAAACCGGTTAGATCGTCCTTAATCATGCTGTTTTTTGGGTATTTTCTCAACAACTTCACTACCGTGAGGTCACCCACTGCTCCTGATGTGTGAATCGCCAGGGGAAGTGCCAGCCACAGGGTGCTAAAAGGAAAAAATTCAATCACAGCTATTCCAGCAGCGCTAAGCAGTGTTACCGGCGCCAAAGCCACTATTTTGTACTGCTGCAAGGGCAACAAGCTGTCCGTAGTTGTAGCCAGATAAGGTACCCCTGCTTTGATGCCCCAAGTATACCTCGGCTTAGCCCCCAAAATCAATATAACTGAACCGTGAATCAGTTCATGCACCGCGAATAAAAGCACAAG
>JAJYNB010000242.1 GCA_021786555.1 Bacillota bacterium
GCCGAGCACGCAGCAAAGTTTGCCGAACTCCTGGGCGATGTGGTCACAGCCAGCACCAAACAGAATCTCAGCCTGAGAGTTGAAGCTGAGCACGGCGCCTGCCAGGGCAAAAAGGACCTGGCAACCTTGGCCAAAAAGTTAAACCTTGACGCCATTCACGACACCGTTCACGAAATGAGCAAAGACGAAGCCCGGCACGGCAAGGCTTTCCAAGGGCTTTTAAATAGGTATTTTAACTAAACGGGGTAAATAAAATCAAAATATAGGGAGGGATGATTAAAATGGCACATTGTCAAAAATGCGGGGCGGAAGTCGACGAGATGGACCTGTATGAGGACTACGGTCTGAAAGTGTGCGAAGACTGCAAAATCAGAGCCACTGCCTCACCTTCCCAGCCCTGTGGCGGAGAAAGATTTTGAGCGGCTTAACAGCAATTTATACAGCAACAGCCAGGCGAATCGCCTGGCTGTTGCTGTAGGCTGCGTTTACTGGGAAACCGCTTCCTGCCTGCGCAGCAGCAGTTCCTGAACTGCATCTGCAGGCAAGGGCCTGCTGAAGAGGTACCCCTGTATGGCATCACAACCGCATTCTCGCAAAAAGGCGAGCTGCTCTTCGCTCTCTACCCCTTCTGCCACAACGGTGAGCTTTAATGTCCTGGCTATTTTAATGATATATTCGGTGATGGCCAGATCCCGTGGGTCGATTGCAAGATTGTGAACAAATTCCTTATCAATTTTTAATGTACTAAATGGATAGTCCTTGAGCCTGCTGAGAGAGGAATAGCCCGTGCCGAAATCGTCGATAGCCAGCCTTACTCCCATGCTGTCCAAAGCTTTCAAGCTGTTCATTACCCGTCCCTCATTAAGATCGGCTACACTCTCGGTTATTTCCAGCTGCAAATATTCGGGGGGCAAGCCGGTTTCCTGTAGAATTTCCTTCAAGCTGTAAACCAAATTCCTCTGCAGGAACTGGCAGGAGGAGAGATTTACGGCCATGTAGACGGCGTCATATCCCGCATCCTGCCACGCCTTGTTCTGAGCGCAGGCCGTACGCATAACCCACTCTCCCAGCGGGACAATCAACCCTGTTTCCTCCGCCGCCGGAATAAATCTCCCAGGCAAGATGAGTCCTTGTTCGGGGTGCTGCCAACGTACCAATGCCTCCATGCCCGTGATCAGTCCCGAACCCAAATCAACCACCGGCTGGTAGTAAACTGCAAATTCCTCATTCTTCAAAGCCCGGCGCAGGCTGTTTGCCAAGCTTAACTGTTCTGCCACCTCAGTGTTCATCAGGCCGGTATAAAACTGGAATTTGTTTTTGCCTTGTTCTTTGGCCCGGTATAAAGCCGCATCCGCGTTCTTAACCAGTGTCTGGATATCCTGCCCGTCTGACGGATAGATGCTTATGCCTGCACTGGCTGTGACATAAAGTTCCTGACCGTCGATCAGAAACGGTTCTATCATGGCTTCGAGCAACGCGTTTGCTACTGCAGCCGCTTCATCAGGGTGCCCTATGTTTGGAATTATGATGAGAAATTCGTCACCGCCGAGGCGTCCAATAAGGTTGGGTTCTCCGATGCACCGGACCAAGCGCTGCGCCACAACTTTGAGCAGAACATCACCTTCATTGTGGCCGAGAGTGTCATTGATCAGCTTAAACCGGTCCAAATCCAGAAAAATAACCGCCGCCATACTACCGCTGGTCTCCACCTCCTCGGTAACCCGGGTGAGCTGGTCCAGTAAAAGGTTGCGGTTCGGCAATCCGGTAAGGTTATCAAAATAAGACAAGTAATTAAGCTGCTTAAAGGCAACGCTGATTTGCTCTTCCCCCCGCAGCACAATTTTTAGCGGGTAACGGTACAGGATGTTTCCAACCACAAAGCCCAAAGCAGCAAAAAACAATAACAGCAGAACAGCGTTGTAAAACGCAGCGTTGGTATCGATGCCAACCAGCACGTAACCATAGACCGTTGTGCCGTTGCGAATTTGCGCTTCCTGCCGAATGTCAACAAAATACGGCGTATTTTCCGTCACTTTATCGATTTGGTTCCTGTTTCCGTCGAGGAGTTCTATGTAAGCAATGTCTTGAGTGTAATCAAGTAAACTGCTCAAATATTGGCGGGCAGGGTTCTGCCAGTTTTCCGGCTCTGCTTTAACAAACTCATGAATTTTCCATGCTACCTGTTGACTCCTGGCAAAACTCGCTTCCCGGTCATTGTAGAGTGAAAGCACCAGGTAGGTAACAGGCAAGGTTATGGCGATCAAAAATCCTGTCAATAGAGCTAGTCCGAGCATTCTCGTTTTAAAATGCCTGGACAGACCGATTGCTGCATCCATAATTAAGCCTGCTCCTTAACTGCCAATCATCCTTGCCCCATTATAACAGTTTTCGACATCAGGTACCTAAACTTTTGGCCAAGAGCCAGGAAAAAATTTACTGAGGCCATCCAACTGCCCCAGCCGACCCATAAAAAGCGTTTTTTACCTAAATTTTTGACCCCGAAATTTCTTGAAATTGGTGTGGGCCCTTAGTCGTAAAGCTTATATTTCTCCCGAATCGCTGTGGAAACGTTTTTCAACATCTCAAAGGATCTGTTAACTGTTTTACTGCCGTCGGCATTTATCAGGCAGCAGCGGGCAGGGGCCAGCAGTGACTGCTTGAGTAGACGTTCCAGGGAAATCCCCTTATCTGCCAAGTATCCCCACATCTCTTCCAGCCTCTGCACCATGTTTTTTACCTGAACATCGGCCATTTCCTCAGTGAGGGTGGGAATTATTCCCCAGGCTATATACCTCCCTTCTTCCAAGAAAGTCTTAACTTGGTCATGGTAGCGGGTGAAAATATGCCCGCAGCTTAAAGCATCCATCGATAATATGCTGATATCCTGGCTGAGCAAAAAGGACCAATCAGGATTGCCGCACAGGTGGATGCCTATGGGCGCCTCCATCATGCCGATAAAGTCCTGATAGTCCTGACGGGCTGTTTCACTGGCGTAGCCGGTAAAGGAACCGAAGATGATTTCCAGGCCCGGTTCATCCACCCACATGAAAGCCCGCGGATTTTTCTCTTTCAGCTGGCGGTACTGGACGTTCATCTTCTTGGCCATAAATTCATAGATCAATCCCTTGACCTCAGCGTTGTAAATAATGGGCTTCTTGTTCTCATCCATGATTTTCATGCCGAAGCTTACAGGCCCGATCAGTTGGCCCCGAATACCCTTATACCGGCTTAGGTCCTTGGCCAAGAACCGCTCGTACACCATGGAATATTCTCCGCTAAGGGCAAAATAGTCCGGCTCCTCCATATGCTCCAGGTATTCCGGCAGTTGTTCGTAGAAAAGCTCTGTAGAAAACTTGATGCGCTGGTCAGCCAAATCAAGGGTAATCCCCGGAAAATGCTCCGAGGCCTGAACGTACATGTCTTCATAGAAACTTACCCGCGGCAGTTGCGGCCAAAACGGTATATCGACGGACAAGGCCAATTCCAAGGCCTCATCCACACTGTTATGCGGCATAACTCCCATTGCAGTAGTGCGGCAGTTACCTTTCCATTCCATACCTGCTCCCCCTTTTTACCTTAGGATACCCTCTCGTGGGATTGCCGGCTATGATTTGCATCATAGTGTTATAGTGATTTGCACGACAGGCTGCTTTAATGCATGAATACCCGGCCAAATAACCCGGTCAGAGACAGCGGCGGGTTTAATCCGGGTTTCAGGAATTCAAAAGGCAAAGGGCCAGCCAATGCTAACCCTCATACTTTCACACATAATTCACTTGCTGCATCCAGCCTTCAACTCCGCAAAAACTGCTGAGATCCAAACCGCTTTTCCGTTTCACGCAAAAGAGCCTCGTTGGAGGGCGACGCCATGAGTATCTCCGCGGCGACCCTGGCTTGGTCCAAAAGCACCCCGTCCTGCAGGATATCGGCAATCTTTAGTTCCGGCAGTCCGTGCTGCCTGGTGCCGAAAAATTCGCCCGGCCCCCTAAGTTTCAGGTCCTCTTCCGCTATCTTAAAACCATCGTTGGTCTCGCACAGAATGTTAAGCCTGCGCTGAATATCCTCGGTAAAGGCATTACTGACTAACAGACAGTAGGACTGGTATTCACCCCGCCCTACCCGTCCCCGCAGCTGATGCAGTTGGGCAAGGCCGAACCGTTCCGCCCCCTCCACCACCATCACACTGGCGTTGGGCACATTTACCCCTACTTCGATTACCGTGGTGGAAACCAGAACGCGAATCGTATTGGCCCGGAATCCTTCAATCACGCTTTCCTTCTCCTGAGGTTTCATCCTGCCGTGCAGCAGGCCTATCCTGTAGCGCGGGAAACGCCTGGCCATCTCTTCCGCCAGTTCAGTGGCTGCCCGTAAATCCAAAGCCTCCGACTCTTCAACCAAAGGACAGACCACATAGACTTGCCGGCCGAGGGCAATCTCCCGCTCCATAAACTTGTAAAGCTTTTCCCTGCTTTTGTCGCTAATATGGAGGGTCTTAATCTCCTTGCGCCCAGGCGGCATTTCATCAATTACCGAAAGGTGCAGATCACCGTATAGGGTTAGCGCCAGTGTACGGGGAATGGGGGTTGCTGTCATCACCAATACATGGGGGTTTTCTCCTTTTTGCTGCAGTTCAGCTCTTTGGCGCACACCGAAACGGTGCTGTTCGTCGGTAACCGCCAGTCCCAGAGCCTGAAAAGCTACACCCTCCTGAATCAAGGCGTGGGTACCCACCAAAATGTCGCAGTCACCGCAGGCAACCCGCTGCAGGATTTCCTCCCGTTCCCTTTTTCCCTGGCTTCCCGTGAGCAAGCCTACCTTTATGCCTAAAGGTTCCAGCACATCCTTCAGATATGTACAATGCTGTTCGGCCAAAATTTCCGTCGGAGCCATCATCGCACCCTGGTAACCGCACTCCACTGCCCTAAGCAGGGCCATAGCCGCCACAACTGTTTTGCCTGACCCCACATCACCCTGGACCAGCCGGGCCATGGGGTGTTTGCCAGCCATATCACGCAGGATTTCACCGGTTATCCTCTCCTGGGCCAGGGTTAATTTGAAAGGCAATCCTGCACGCAGTTTTGGCAGCAAGCCGTTCTCACACACCATGGGAATACCGGGGAGTTCTGTTTTTTTGCCCCTCAGCCGTTGGATGCCCAGCTGGAGCAGCAAGAATTCCTCAAACACCAGGCGACGCCGCGCCGCCTGCTGTTCTTTAAAGTCAGTCGGAAAGTGAATCTGCCGGTAAGCCTCAATCCTATCCATCAAACCGTACCGTTTCAGCATGGTTTCCGGCAGGATTTCCGGCATCAGCTCTTCAATCTTTTCCAAAGCGTTACCCACCAGTGTGCGAATTTGTTTAGGAGGAAGGTTTTCCGTAGCCGCATATACAGGGACTATTCCTGGGGTAAATTCTCCCCCTTCCACCACTTCATAATCTGTTACCGCCAGATCTGCAATCCCAAAGCGCCGGTCCACTTTGCCCGTTACAATAATTTCTGTTCCCTTGGGAAGCTGCTTGCTTAGGTAATGATTGTTGAACCACACTGCGTTAAGCGTACCGCTCCGGTCCCGGATCCCAACTTTGATGATTGTCAGGCCCCGCCGGGGTTTGATCTCCTGGTGTCCCGTTACCATGCCCCGGACGGTTTCCACCGCACCGTGCACTACCTCGCTGATAGTTTTCACTTGGCGGCGGTCCTCATAGCGCCGCGGAAAATGGTTTAACAGATCCTCCACCGTAATAATCCCCAGTTTAGCTAAAAGCTTGGCGCGCTGTGGGCCAACGTTTTTTAAATATTGAACCGGAAGGGCCTTGGCCGGATCCCTAACCTCTGGTATTTTGCTGCCTTTGACATTTTTTTGTCCAGAATTGCTTCCTTCTGTGCCTGAATCCCCCTTTTTCTTGTCCCGTTCTTTTAACTTCTCAATATCTTCTTGCCAGCGCCTCAGGCCGCTTAGCAGCATTTTCTGCTGTGTCCTGGTAAGAGCAAATTTTCCAGCGAGGGTCTGCCCAGGTTGTATGCTTGCCCCAGCGGGTTTGTCCGGCGGCGCCCCTGGCTTAAGGCCCCGCACCTTGCTGCCACTGGGAACCAGACTAAGATGGGAAGGAGCAGTGCCCAGCCCTTGCTGCAGGGCTGACACCAGTTTGGCAATCTCCACCAAGCACTTCTGCCTCTGGCGTGGGGGCAGTTCCAAGTAGTTTAAAGCCAAATCCTTGAGCCTATCCAGGATAACCCGGTAACGGACCAGCCCGGCCTGGGGGTGTAAAGCCAGTTTGTCCACGGAAAGCAGGAGGAAATTGGCAAAACCACCCAGCACTCCTGCATTGGTACAACCGTTACGCTCCTCGGCCTTAATCGCTTTATTCAAGGTTTCTAACAGAACCAGGGGGTTGGCCATCCCGCTCACCTCTCTCCCCCAATTCGCTCCAGCCTGGGTTTAATCCTGCTATCATTCCACGCTTACTATGTAATAATACAGGGGCTGACCTCCGTCGTGCACTTCCACTTCACTGCGGCTGAAACGCTTACGCAGTTCAGCGGCTAGCTCCCCTGCAACCTCTTCAGGCACATCCTGACCGTAAAAAACCGATATCAAGTCAGCCTCTTCTCCGCCCATTTTCTCTGCAAGCTCTACGGCCACACGGGCAGGGTCTTCCCCTGTCAGGACTATCTTATCATCAATCAGGCCTAGGATATCTCCAGCCTTGATTTCATTACCGTCAAATTGGGAGGCCCGCACCGCATAGGTTACCTCCCCCGACATAATGCTGCCGAAGCTTCCATCCAGGGTCTGTGCGTTCTCTTCAAAGGATGTCGCGGGCTCAAAGGCCAGCACAGCGCTAATCCCTTGGGGTATGGACCTGGTGGGTACTACATGGACTTTCTTGTCAGTTAAGGCCGCGGCCTGCCCTGCAGCCAGGATGATGTTGCCGTTATTGGGCAGGACAAATACCTTTTCCGCCCTGGTCCGGTTGATCCCCTCCACCAGTTCCTCAGTGCTCGGGTTCATGGTTTGCCCGCCCTGAATAATTTCATCTACTCCAAGGCTGCGGAATATTTCCACCAGTCCCCGGCCTACGGCTACAGTCACTAAACCCATGCCCTTTAACGGCGTTTTGGGGTCGGCTGGGTTCTCTGGCAGGTTTTCCCCCTTGGCGGCATGGCGTTTGGCCTCGCTCTGCTCCCGCATGTTGTGAATTTCCACCTCATGCAGGGTACCCAGACGGACGCCGTATTCAAGAATCTGGCCCGGGTGGTTGGTATGAATGTGGACCTTTGCCACATCGGCAGTCCCCACCACCAGGAGGCAGTCCCCCTCCCCTGCCAAGTCCTGCTTTATCTTTTCCAATTGCAGGTCGGAACCTTTGAGAATGAATTCTGTACAGTACTGGAAGACAATTTCTTCTCCGTTTACATCTATCTGTACCGGCTGCACAGGCTGTTCAACCAGAGTCGGAGGCTGAATTTCCTTACCCGTCAAAGCGGCCAGCCATCCTTCCAGGATTACCAAAAAGCCTTTTCCACCCGCATCTACAACTCCCGCCTGCTTTAGGGTGGTCAGCATGTCCGGAGTGCGGGCCAGAGTCTCCTCCCCTTTGACCAGGGCGGTTTCCAACATTTCTTGTATTTCAGGCTTTCGCCGGGCTGCCTGAACCGCTTCTTTAGCGCTTTCCCGGGCAACCGTCAGGATCGTTCCTTCAACCGGCTTCATCACAGCTTGGTAGGCTGTCTCCACACCTATTTGCAAGGCTCGGGCCAGATCACTGGCAGTGGCAGTGGTCTTGCCTTCCAAACCCTTGGAGATGCCCCGGAACAATTGGGACAGAATGACGCCGGAATTTCCCCTGGCACCCATTAGGGAACCCATGGATGCGGCGGATGCCACCTGGGAAACCGTTGGGTTTTCCAGACCGGCCGCCTCCCTGGCAGCCGACTGGACTGTCAAAAACATATTGGTGCCGGTGTCCCCATCGGGTACCGGAAACACATTTAGGGCGTCCACCGCTTCTCTCTGCTGCTCCATGGCGCGGCTGCCGCCGAATACCATTTGCTGAAGCTGGCCGCCTGACAACAACAATATTGCCAAGTTAACCTTCCCGGCCTTGGTGGGCCGGGATTCACCTCCCCCTAAATAAAGGCCCTATTTAGCTACCCTTACACCTTGAACGTTGACATTTACCTCGCCGACAGGCAGGCCGGTCATCTGCTCCACCGAAAAGCGAACTTTTTCCATTACATTATGGGCAACTTCGGAAATTCTTACACCGTAGCTGACGATAATAAACACATCTACAATTACTTCGTTATTTTCGATCCGTACCTGTACCCCTTTGGAGAGGGATTCCCTGCCCAGCAAATCGACAAAGCCATCGGAAATTTTCCTGGAAGCCATCCCTACCAGGCCATAACATTCAACAGCAGCAGCCCCGGCTATTGTCGCAATCACCTCTTCGGAAATGTCAATTTTACCCAAAATGTTGGAGATTTGTTTCCCCACGCAGCGGCACCCCCCTAACCAAATTTAGGAATCTCCTTGGTATAAATTATGAAGAAAGTATAATTCTTATACTGACATAAAGCCCCGTTGACTAGGCAGTATTCGACGCATTGCATTAATTTTCCTGCGACCCGGCACAAATAACCGGCTACGACTGCGTGAACTACCCATCAAAGAGATTGACGGGTTAAATTTAAAGAAAGGCCCGGCGCTGATAGCCATAACAATCCAATCCATGAATCATGCCTTACAATTCCCAATAAGTGCTGTTCAGCACCTTGCTCTGATTCCGCGTGCTGCTTTCCTGATGATAAAAGCGAAATTACCAAATATGAGTAATTTCGCTCAAAGTCTTGCCTTTTCCTTTTTAGCCTGGAGAGGTTCGGGAACCACCATATAAATTATAGAATGGCACATTGAATTGGCGACAATAATTTCTGGCAAAAAGAACATGTGTTTGCTACTATTGAGTTGAGGCCAGTCCCTCCTTAAAAAGGAGTGAGTAAGATTGGACTTAAACGAGCTACTTGTGATGACGTATCAAGTACTCCAGTACTTGAGCGTAGTGGTGA
>JAJYNB010000087.1 GCA_021786555.1 Bacillota bacterium
CTTCCATCGGAAAGGCCCGAGGTAGGTTTGTATGTTATGATGCCAGTTGAGGCATTGAACGCAGCTGGGACTTGAGCATTGTCAGTTGTAGCCACAATTGAGGATGCATCAATGGTATCATTATCAGTAACTTGAACTGAAAAACCACTCTTGTCGGTGGTTACGGCTCCGTTCACCGGGTTTGGTGACGTAAAAACAGGTATCTGACTTACAGTGATAGTCCACTGATTGGTAGTAGAGTTTCCATTATTGTCTGCAATGGTAACCGTCACTGTGTGTGACCCATCATGTAGGTTGTGCGTAGTACCGACTATGGTACCACTAAGATAACTGTCAACTACCCAATAATTACTTCCGTCGAAATTCACTTCATCATGACCACGGTACGTGAAAGTAGTGGAAATAGGTTGACCATCAATTTGTATGATGGCACTGTTGCTATTTAGCTGAACCGTTGAGGAAGCCGAAAACCATAGAATAGGCCAAGCGGTTGAGTAATACGTACCTGAAGTTAACGTCAAAGAGGGACCGTTAGCAGCTAAGGCGTGACTAGTAACAATCATTTGAACAGTAACGGCAAGAAACAGCATGAGTACTGCCAGAGCCTTCCTCCATTTAACAGATTCTCTAAAAATCTTTTCCAAATTTTCTCCACCCCCCATAAAATGAGAAAGGACCGCAATGGACTTAGCCTGGACTACACTCATTTTAACTTTCCCTTGTATGTCAAATAATTCGATCAATTACCAAAATATTCTCTTTCAGGTCTATTTATCCTTCTAATGAAATTACTGGTTTTATCTACATTAATTTACAATTTTCGAGTTTTGTATGGATACTGAGGTTTGTCTGCATCCCTGTAGACTTTAAACTCATAACACTTTTTTGCTTGCTAAACTTTCCTTCTGACCAAAGCTCCTGTAAAATAGCCTTAAACTGATTTCCGAAAGGCCGGTTTTCAATGCGAATACTACTTGTAGATGATGAAAAGAAGATTGCTAATGTTCTTAAGGCTTATCTCCAGCAAGAGGGCTTCAACGTCACTGCAGCATATAACGGTACTGTAGCATTACAGTTATTTAAGGAGAATCTTTACGACCTAATCATTCTTGACCTCATGCTTCCTGGACTTTCCGGAGAAGAAATCTGCCAGGAAATTCGCAAACGGTCTTCGGTCCCTATTATCATGCTTACAGCTAAGGTTGAAGAGGATGACCGAATCCAAGGACTGAATCTTGGAGCAGACGACTACATCGCCAAACCATTTAGTCCGAGGGAAGTTGTAGCACGGGTTAAAGCCGTGTTACGTCGCACAGGTTCAGAAACAATTCCTCTTGCTGATTGTATTTCTTATGACAACGGACTCACCATTGATAGCGTTCGCCACGAAGTGCGTAAGAGTAACGAAATTATTGCTTTGACTCCCACGGAATTTAAGCTCCTAGGTGTTCTGGCTAAATATCCTGGCAGGGTGTTTTCCCGCTCACAATTAATAACAATAATTCAAGGCTACGATTTCTACGGGGATGACCGTGTTATTGATGCCCATATTAAAAAACTTCGCCAAAAGATTGAAGTAAATCCAGGGAATCCGAAAATAATCCTGACTGTTTATGGCGTTGGTTATAAGTTTAATCAAGACATGGAGTACTGAAAATGCATAAGAAGTTATTTCTTTCTACAATTGGCATAATTCTTTTGACACTAATTTTAAGCATAGTCTCAGTAAATTTCGTTTTTAGGAGACAGTTCGCAGACTACGTTACCCAGTCAAATGAAACGATGCTTAAGCAGTTACCCTCGCGCCTGAGTGCCATATATTTGAAAAACGGCTCTTGGGATACTTCCTCATTAGAGGAACTGGACAGTAGTCTCCCGATGGAAGCCTATGTTACCCTCAAAGACCCTGGTGGAAACATTATTGCCAAGTTAGAAAACCCCATGAATGCCATGCATACGCACACCGGCATGCTGAACATGACTGGCATGGATTATACGGTTCAAGCATGGAAAACTCAGGAGCTGCCAATTTCAGGTCCGCAAGGAATAATTGCTGTAGCCGAAATCCGCTATCCAACCAGCGCAAGAATATTGGATCCGCAAGATGCATCGTTTTCGTCTGAGATCTTCAATTCCCTAATTCTGGCCGGAACACTTTCCCTCATCATCGGCGCAACGCTAAGCTATCTTGTAAGCCGACGCCTGGTTTCTCCTCTTCGCTCTTTAACAGAAGCCGCTTATCGCATCGGAGCGGGAAACTTGGACGAGCGTGTTGCCAGCAAAACGACTGACGAAGTTGGCTGGCTCGCAAAAGCCTTTAATTCAATGGCAGACAATTTGAAACGCCAGGAGAGGCTTCGCAAGCAATTTACAGCTGATGTTGCGCACGAACTGCGAACACCGTTAACCTCAATTCGCAGCTATATAGAAGCATTTCAAGACGGTGTACTCCCTGCTGATCCCGAAAACCTTGCTTCTATCAACGAAGAAATTGGCCGCCTCGTCGGTTTAGTAGGCGACCTTACTGAATTGAATGTGGCCGACATGGGAGCTTTGGCAATTTCACCTCACCCTATTGATTTAAAAATCGTTATAGATAAGGTGGTTCATCACTTATATCCTGCCATTCAGGATAAGGGACTCAACATAAGTACTAAAACCCTCAGTGCTGAGGTTCTGGGAGACGAGCACCTCCTTACACGACTTCTTTATAACCTGATTGATAACTCCTGCAAATACACCGAGCCGGGCGGCCTCATCAACGTTGAATTAGACAGCTTAAGGGACACTGTTCAGGTGAAAATTCAGGATACCGGAATTGGAATCCCAAAATCCGCAATACCGTTGATTTTTGAACGCTTCTACCGGGAAGATCAATCGCGGACTCGGGAGACTGGCGGCAGCGGAATTGGTCTTGCTTTAGTAAAACAGATTGTGCTCCTTCATCAAGGCACAATAACCGTTGAAAGTGAAGTTGGTCACGGCAGTATATTCACTGTAACACTGCCAAAAGGAATGTAAAAGCTAATAAAACGGGCATCAGATTACACTTTCTGATGCCCGTTTTTGTATTAATAACGGAAATATTCCTGCCGAACATGATAAAAGCCTTTCGGTTACATTCATAAGAAATTCATAAGTCTTTCATGGTACGGTCATGTTCAGCGAATACACTGGGACTTGTTATATGTTGTGAATCGAAATGATTGGAGGCGTAAAAACAATTGAATGTTAGAAAGGGTATCTGTTTAGCAGTGTTAAGTCTTAGCATACTTTTGGGGCTGGCTGCCGTTTCTCTGGCCGACGACATGAGCGGCATGGACATGGGTGGCATGAACATGGGCGGAAATTCAACGGTACAGAGGGCTCCCTCTGCTAAGGCACAGGATAACGCTGGAATGTCAAACGGCTCACAAAATCAGCCCGCTGCAGCTTCAATGCAAAGTGGTCAAAATGAGAATATGTCAGGTATGGACCCTAATATGCCGGGAATGGATATGAATGCCAACCCCGTACCTCATAAGGCAGGATCGGGAATGGATCCTAATATGCCCGGAATGAGCAGCGGGACATCTGCCGGGCACAGCGGCAATGGGACTGCCGCAGGAGTTAACTCTGCTGTTGTAGGAGGCTTTTCGGCGATCAACTTACTCGTGATTACTGCCGCTGGCATACTCAAATACAAGAAAGGGACCCCCATTTAAACGAAAAATGTCATCCGGAAATCGATGACCCAGTCGACCTAAAAGTAAAGTTTGTCGTTTGCGTATGACCTAAAGGTCCCGAACGTTTTGCAGGGAGGAAATTTGATGTCAATCGCTAAAAAAGTGAAGAGCAAAACAGTTAATGCTCCGGAACCACCGCTGAAGAACGATTTGCTGCGCAATAAAACTGTTAAAGCGATGCTTAAAAGCCGCTTGTTCCCTGGAATCATTCAACTACCCGTTCTACTCGTTTTCTCCTTTATCGTATTTGAACTCATGGCAGGACCGGGTGACGCCCATGACAACTTTGGCACTGCGGCAACATGGGTTCTTTGGTGGCCCCTTATTCCCATTATTTTCGTCATTCTCGGACGTTTCTGGTGTGCTGTTTGTCCTTTTGCCACTGTGAGTGATTGGGTACAGAAATTTGTAGGAAATAATCGCCCTGTACCCAAATTTCTCAGGAAATATGGCATCTGGCTCATTGATATTTTCTTTATCCTGATCACATGGGCTGATCATACCCTCGGAATTGTCGAAAATCCAAGAGGTTCCGGTTTTCTCCTTCTGCTCATCACTACGGGCGTAATTGCCTGCGGTGCATTCTTTGAGCGCCGTACCTGGTGTCGTTACTTGTGCTTCTTGGGTGGACTATCGGGTAACTACGCACGCTCAGGAGGTCTTGAACTTCATGCTACTCCGGAAAAGTGCACGAAATGTACTACCCAGTCTTGCTACAAAGGCAGCGGAAAGGTTGCAGGCTGCCCTATGTTTGAGTTTCCTCGTGTAATGGACAGCATGGCCCGCTGCAACCTTTGTGCAAATTGCATTAAGACTTGCCCTAACGATTCAATTCACTTGACCCCCCGTGTTCCTACTAAAGGTTTATGGTTTATTAGAAAACCAAAACTTGAGGAATCATTCCTGGCAATTGTCATTATGGGTATAGTATTTGTCCAGAACATTACCATGTTGGACATCTGGCAAAATGCTCTTGCAAAACTTGAAAACTTCGTTGGCACAAAGAATTACTTTGTGACCTTTACGATTACGTTTATTATCGCTATGGCCTTGCCAGTGTTGGCTTTGTTGTTAAGCAGTTTTGCCGCAAAGTTAGCCAACTCAAGAAGTGTGCTGGAAAACTTTGCCCGTTTTGGCTACGCCTTGATTCCTTTGGATTTGGCGGGCCACATTGCCCACAACCTGTTCCACTTGCTGGCTGAAGGCAAATCCGTAATATTTACCTTCGTAGAGTTGTTCGGAGCTACCCTGCACCAGCAGTCAGATGCCTTTGTAAGCGATTCGACTATACAAATTTTGCAGTTTGTCCTGATTGCCTTTGGTACTTTTGGCTCAATCTTCGCTGCCTACAAAATCTCAAAAAATAATTTCGAGTCGGAAAAGAAGACCGTCTCCAGTTTTATACCCTATGCTCTTCTTTGTCTGGTATTCGCAGCCATCAATCTTTATCTGTTTACACTTCCAATGGCTATGCGCATGTAGATGCCGGGATGCAAAAGGCATCAGCCTCAAACCGGTCACCGGGTCAAAAAAGTACAGGTTTGAACTGGTTCAACAGTACCACGCTTACAAGACCCACAGCTATGGTCCACATCAGGCTCTTGGTCTTATAGGCCACCAAGAAACAGGGAATGGCCGCCAGGAAATAAATATTGCGCCAGCTGAAGCTGACCCCGTTCTGGCGCAGAAAAATCGTCTGGGCGGTGAGAGCCCCCAGCACCGCCGCCGGAATCAGGCGCAGCCAGCTCAACACCACCGGGTGCAGGTCAATCTTATTCAGCACCACCAGCGGCAGCATGCGGGGCAGGTAGGTAACCAGGGCCATTCCCAGGATAATCAGGTAGACTTTTTCCATTGTTCCACCCCCACGCCCAGTGTTGCCGCCACAACGGTGGCGAGAATGATATTCCAGCGCCCTGGCAGCCAGACATAGATTGCCAGGGCTAAGATTCCGCCCGTTAGCGCTGCCAAATAAGTAAATTTGTCCTGCAACTGGAACACCAGGAGGCAAATAAACATGGCAGTCAGAGCGTAGTTCAGCCCAAAAGCCTCCGGATGAGGAATCAGGTTTCCGGCCCAGGCCCCCAAGACCGTGCTCAGGGTCCAGCCCAGCTGACAGGCAGGAAACAGCCCCCAGAGAAATTTTTCCTCCGCCTCATGTTTAGTAAAATGCCCCAAGGCCACAGCAAAACTTTCATCAGTTATCTGATAAGCCAGAGCAGCCAGCCTGGAAACCCGTACCCGCTTCAAAAAAGGCGCCAGGGAAGCGCTGAACAGCAGGTGCCTCAGGTTAACCAGGAAAGTGGTAACCACAATAGTTAAAAAGCCCGCCCCGGACTGGAGCAGGGCAATGGCAATAAACTGGGCCGACCCGGCATAGACCAGCAGGGACATCGCAAAAATCTCAGGTATGCTGAGACCTGCGCCGTGGGCCAGTACGCCGAAAGCAAAGCCCAGAGGCAGGTACCCCAGCACCACCGGCACAGCCGACGAGATACCCTGCCTCACTAAATGTCTAGTCACTTTCTCCCACTCCCGTTTTCTAATAAACGACTAGGACAAGGGGACGGTTCTTCCGTCCTAGCGAAAAAATGTTTCAGAACGAATATTTCTATACCAGCCTGAAAACTTAAACTGCTTAGGTATGTTGGAGTCGAAGTTTTTCGTTTCCTGCTGGCGCCCTTAGCCCCATGACGGTCTACTCTGTTATAGGTTTCCCATTGCCAAAGTGTCGCGGAACATGTTAGCTTTTAGGCTTCTCCAGAATGCCCTCCATCTTCAGCAAGGCAATCTTGTCGGCCAGGCCATTACGGGACGTGAAGCCGCCCAAGAGTTTGCCAGTGGACAAGACTCTATGGCAGGGAATCACCAATGGCACCTGGTTGCGCGCCAGAGCGCCGCCCACGGCCCTGGCCCCCCGGGGGTTGCCCAGCTTGGCCGCCACAGACCCGTAAGTCTCCTTCTGCCCGTAAGGAATCTGCCGTACCAGTTCCAGGACCTGGCGCTGAAAAGGGGTCGCCCAGGACCAGTCCACCGGGAAGTCCAGCGTTTCCCGCTCCCCGGCAGCATAACGCTGGCAGGCATCCTGGTACTCGCACTCCGCCTTTTGAACCCAGTCAGCTTCCGGCCTTAAATCCTCCAGGACCTGAGCCGGTTCGCCGCAGGGCAGAACCACCCGGCGAATCCCTCTCCCGCTGAAAGCAATCCCCATCCAGCCTTTAACCGTCAGAAAAACCGAGTACTCCATCTGTTTCCTCCTCCCAAATCACCCTACCCCGAAAACTGAGTTACCTAGGACCGTCCCCAAGTGACTTACGGGTCAAACATAGGACCACAATCCGAAGTCATCCCTGGACCGAGAGTTAAAATTTTGTGTAGGAAACATTCATCCGACTGCCCCAGCCGACCCAAAATCAGCGTTTTTCATCCTTTCTTTACAACATCGAAGAACCGTCCCTAACTGCTTTACTTGAGAACGATGTTAACCAGTTTGCCGGGGACGCCGATTACTTTGACTATCTGTTTGCCGGCTGTGAGCTGTTGGATTTTGGGCTCCTCGAGGGCCAGGGTCTCCATCTCTTTTTGCTCCAGCCCAGCCGGCACAGTCAAGCGTTCCCTCACCTTGCCGTTGATCTGCACTACGATGGTAATCTCATCCTGTACCAGGGCTTCCGGGTCCACATCCGGCCAGCTTTCCAGGTGTACACTCCGCTCCTTGCCGATAGACCGCCAGAGCTCCTCTGCGATGTGGGGAGCAAAGGGCGCCAAGAGGACTGCCAGGCTGGTGATGGCCTCACGGACCACCGCCGGGTTTTGTTCCGGATGCTCCCGGTAGGCGTAACAGGCGTTGACCAGCTCCATGATGGCGCTGATGGCTGTGTTAAAGTTGAAGCGGGAAGAGACGTCATCACTGACCCGTTTGATAGTCACATGGGTCATCCGCCGCAGTGCGCGCGCCGCATCGTCCAGCTCTTTGGCGCCCTCCGCCTCGCCTTCAAACATTTGGCGGTAGTAATAGACCAAGCGCCAAACCCGGTTCAGGAAGCGGTAAGAGCCTTCAACCCCCTGCTCGCTCCACTCCAGGTCTTTTTCCGGCGGGGAAGCAAACAGGATGAACAGCCTGGCCGTATCAGCGCCGTATTTGGCGATAATCTCCTCCGGGCTCACCACATTGCCCTTGGATTTGGACATTTTTGAACCATACATGCAGACCATGCCCTGGGTCAAGAGGTTTTTAAAGGGCTCGTCAAATTTCAGATAGCCAAAGTCCCGCAGGGCTTTGGTGAAAAAGCGCGAGTACAATAAGTGCAAAATAGCGTGCTCTACCCCGCCCACATACTGGTCCACTGGCATCCAATAGTCCACATCTTTCTGTTCGAAGACCTTGTCCCGGGAGCCCGGGCTGCAGAAGCGCAGAAAATACCAGGAAGAGCAGACAAAGGTGTCCATGGTATCAGTTTCCCGTCTGGCCTTGCCGCCGCAGGAAGGACAGGCGGCTTCCAGGAAACTGGCTGAGGTAGTGAGCGGTGATTCCCCGCTGGGACGGAACTCCACATCCGTAGGCAGGAGCACCGGCAGATCCTTTTCCGGCACCGGCTGGGTGCCGCACTTTTCACAGTACAGCATGGGAATGGGCGCGCCCCAGTAACGCTGGCGGGAAATCAGCCAGTCCCTGAGGCGGAAGTTTATTTTCCTCACCCCGTAGCCCTGTGCTTCGATGTAGTCGGCAATTTTCTCCATGGCTGCTTCATTTTCCATGCCGTTAAAGGCAGCGGAATTGACCATGATGCCGGGGTCATGGTAGGCCTCGGTCATAGTTTCCGGGGCCAGTTTCCTATCTTTGGGGCTTATTACCACCCGGATGGGCAGGTTGTACTTGCGGGCAAAGGCAAAGTCACGTTCATCGTGGGCGGGTACACCCATGACCGCTCCGGTGCCGTATTCCATCAGTACGTAATTGGCAATCCAGATCGGTACCTTTTCCCCGGTCAGCGGGTTGACACAATAAGCGCCCGTGAAGAGGCCCTCTTTCTCCGTCTCCGTCGAGGTGCGGGCAATCTCATTCAGGCTCTGCGTTTTTTCCACGAAAGCCTGAACCGGCGCTTCATAGGAAGTGCCCTGGGTCAGTTTCTTTACCAACGGGTGTTCCGGTGCCAGCACCAGGTAGCTCACTCCGTAAATAGTGTCATGCCGGGTGGTGTAAACCGTAATGTCCTCTGCTGAACCCTCCAGCTGGAAGCGCAGTTCCACCCCTTCGCTGCGTCCAA
>JAJYNB010000009.1 GCA_021786555.1 Bacillota bacterium
AGCGGTCTGTAATCAATTTAGTCAAACGTCAATGTTTACGAGAGATTGTGCAAATTCGAACAAAGTTGTGCCCTGGGAAGCCCGAATTTTACCGGGCAGTTGACAGAAGGTGATAAATTGCCGAGACTGCTGAAAAAGTTTGTGCCCGACCTATCTACAAAGGAAGGAAAGCTAAAGGCAGTAATCTTTGGGTCCGGCACCTTGCTGCTGATGCTGATAGTGACCGCAACCGCCCTGGAGCTCACCAGCACCCCTCAATTCTGCCAGTCCTGCCACGAGATGAGGCCCGAATATGTGACCTGGAAGGCCAGTTCCCACAGCCAGATCAGATGTGTGGACTGCCACATCGACCCCGGAACAGGAAACTTCTTAGCCCACAAGGTAAAGTCCTTAAAGGAGCTTTATAACCACTTTACAGGCCGGGTATACGCGCCAATCATCGCTGAAGTGCCGATAAAAGACGAAGTTTGCGAGCGGTGCCATTCCGAGCACAGGGTCCCGACACCCAGCGGGGACATAAAAATACCGCACAAGGTACACAAAGATGAAAAGGTTCCCTGCGTCAGGTGCCACAGCGCCGTAGCCCACGCTAACATTGGCGAGGATGGGTTCACCGCCGACGGCAACTGGGACAAATGGATAGAGCCCGTGGGCAAGGCTTACATGAAGCATGACTTCCTGAAGTTCTCCATGCAGGACTGCCTGAAATGCCATACTGAGCAGGGCGCCGGGCCGAAACTCGATGACTGCAAGGCCTGCCACTCCAAGCTCGTCAAGCCGGAGAGCCACACTTACCCGGTGTTTATGACCCAGCACGGGCAGCTGGCCCTGCAGGATATCAATCAGTGTGACAAGTGCCATAAGGTGACCATGACCGAGAAGGTGATTAAACGGGCCAGCGGCGACAACCTTGCCATCCAATACGCCAGGAAAAATGAATTCTGCGCCAAGTGCCATACGGAGAAAAAGCCCGCCAGCCACAGGGAGAACTGGAGACTGGCCCATGCAATCCCAGCCGCAGACGATAGAAACGGCTGCCTGGTCTGCCACAACGAAGGAAAACCCAGCACTGGCGATGTGGCTGCCAAGACTTACTGCTACCAGTGCCATAAGTCCCAACTCCACATTACACTTCTAAGCGGACACCCCAGGTACCCTTTGGGTCCTAACCCTGAGCTCACGGCGAACCCGTGTTTTATGTGCCATAGCGCAAGCACCTGTTCAAAGTGCCATTATGTACCCTCAACAAAAGCGGCGTACAAAAACATCAATCCCCCACAGCAGTTACCCCTCGCCCCGCAGACGCAGCCCAACACAGAGCGCCAGCCAGACGGGGTCGCAAAACCTGCTCCCGGGGAAAGCCAGGAACCCCAGGAGACGGGGTAGTCGGTGAAGCCGCAATCCATTAGGGCTAAGCGCCACCAAATCCGTATTTTAACATTATTACCTGGCACAGAAAGGAGATTTTGACAGCATGGAAGACTTAAACGTCGTTCAGGGACAACTCCCGCTCCAGCCACCCGATCCCTCCAACTCTAAATCATCCGACAAGATTTCCCTCACCAAGGCACTGATAATCTTACTGGTAATGGTTGTTGTACTGGGGAGCGGAGGATATGCCCTGGGAAAATACAAGTTCTGGCGGACCTACGATACCACTCCCCGCCTCGATAGGCTTGAGGCCCTCTATAGCGAACGTGTCAGCGGGGACCCCAACAACCCCGGCAACTACGTTGAGTTGGGGTATGTCTACTTTCAGAAAGATGATTATGAAAGGGCTGTTGCCAGTTACCGCAAAGCCATTGCCTTGGATGACAAGAATTATAAAGCCCATTACAACTTGGGTGTCACCTATGCTGCCATGGACAGAAAGGACCGGGCCATAGAGGAATACCAAAAGGCAATTGAAATTGCCCCCAAGGCCGCAGACGCTCATGTCAGCTTAGGAATGCTCTATCTCACACAGGGTACTTATGACAAGGCCGAGACCGAACTGGACAAAGCCTATAATGCTAACCCCGGGAGCGCCGAGGTCCTGTATAATCTCGGCCTGGCCAAGGAAAAGCAGGGCAAAACTTCCGACGCCGTTGACGTCTACAAGCAAGTAATATCCTTTATGCCCAATCACGCGGAAGCCAAGGCTGCCCTGCAGCGCCTGGAAGGCCAGAAGAAATAGACAGGAGGTGAATCCGGCTCAAGCCGGATCAGATGGCAACAACAGGTGTGCTCAAGCGATTGAACCAAAAAGGTATTTCGAAAAAGAACTTCCGCCGTTTAGCCATTCTTTTACTGCTTCTTATAGTTGCCTTGTTTATTATCTCTTACTTCATTGGCTATAACCCCTTGAAGCCTATCCTGCAGCCCCTGACTTTGTACCCCTCTCCCCCAGCCTATATCTTCTCCATTTACGGGCAGGGGGCAGACGGCCAGTTGAAGAAGCCCATGGGAGTTACAGTCGCCAACAGCAGAATTTATATCACTGATACTTCAAACTTCAGGGTGCAGGTTTTTGATTACAACGGCAAAGCCCTATTCAAGTTTGGCAAAGATGGTAAGGGTCAGGGAGAATTTCAATTTCCCTATGGAATCGCTGCCGACAGCAATAACCAAATCTATGTTGCAGACATGTGGGCGAACAATGTCCAGGTGTTTACCCCAGAGGGCAAATTTATCAAATACTTCGCCCGCGATAAACAGGGGAAAAGCGAAATCGGCAAACCTACCGGTCTTTTCATCCGGGACGGCAAGCTTTATGAAGCAGACCTAGAGTCCAACTCCATAAAGGCATTTGACATAGCCACAGAAAAGAAAGTTCAGGAAATTGGCAGACTGGGCAAAGGAAACGGCCAGTTCGTTGCACCGAATTCTGTAGCAGTGACGTCTGACAAGATTTATGTTGGTGATAGTCAAAACGATAGAATTCAGGTATTTTCTACAGATGGCAAGTTCCTCTACGTGATGGACGGTGGTACTAACGCACCCAACAGCACAAGCGCTGTTTCAAATGCCAAGACCCTCACAGTACGCGGTGTCGGAGTTGACGGCCGTGGCGTGGTCTACGGCGCATCCCTTCTGGGCAACTACGTATGTGGTTTTGACAGTAAAGGAAAATATCTTTGGGCTTTTGGCCAACAAGGTTTGGAAGACGGACAGTTCTACCTCCCAAACGGACTCTGCGT
The DNA here is from genome assembly GCA_021786555.1 of Bacillota bacterium. Lineage (GTDB taxonomy): Bacteria > Bacillota > Desulfitobacteriia > Desulfitobacteriales > JAJXUE01 > JAJZPO01. The sequence goes on from JAJYNB010000009.1 coordinate 3,180, forward strand.
TGACAATCAGGGACGTATTTATGTGACTGATCAAGGCAACAACAGGGTCAGTGTTTGGGAGAACTAATGAAGGGTATTAGCGGTTGTTTCCGCTTTACCGCTCTTGACTTTGTCGCGAAAGGGGGTGAACAAGATGAGACTACAAAGAGCAATAAAAACCTTAAAAGAAACAAAGGAGAGAACAAGAGTGAAAAAACTTTCAATCGTTGCAGCGCTCACCCTGACGTTTGTCTTAGTTTTTGCTATGAGCGCACTTGCAGCTTTGACCCCTCCGGGTACCGCAACCCAAGGCGGCAGCCAGACCACTTCGACGACCGCCAATTATAGTTCACCCACTGGTGGAACTACCTTCAATAATGATGGCGCTGCAGGTCAAGACCTGTACGGTCCAGCTAACCAAGCTAACACCGCCTGGAGTGCAATTAGTGGCTTTACTGCCAACCAAAACGTGGTTGGCGGCGCACCCAGCACTACCGGTGACAGCGTAGTGGCTGGATATAATACACCTGTTACCCGCATCCACAGCAATTACGCTAAAAACACCAACGCTTGCGCATCCTGCCACGCGACCCACACCGCTGTAGGCAAAGACTTGTTACAGTGGAATGGAGAAACAGAAACCTGTATGGCATGCCACGACGGTACTGCCGGTGTAGCTACCTATGACGTTTCCAGTGGTCATATTGGTTCATCTACCGCTATTACCAACGGTGGCGTATTCCCCACCGTTAACCAAACTTCAAAGTCCATGCATGATGTTTTTGGCGGCGTCGACATTAAAGCTGCTCCTGGCGGCAACTTTGGTTCCAGCGATCCAAATACCTGGGGCGCAGAATTTAATTGTGTAAGCTGCCACAATCCACACGGTATGGGTGCTAACTTCCGTATTCTGAATCCCAATGTCAACGGTTTTGCAGACAATCATAAAGCCGGCACCTACAACACTATTACGAAGAAGTTTACCGCTGCTGTAGCTATGACAGATGTTAGCACTAAACCATCGTTTGCTGCTCCTGCCACAGGTTACAAAAAATTTGCTTATAAAGCCCAATACCGGGATGTTTACTCCGGCAACCCCTTCTATGCCAACTTTGTAACCGCTCCTTATCCCCATAAAGTAAGCCTGTTTACAGATGCAGCTATGGCTACCGCATTAACTGGTTACACTGCCAGTGTCGAGAATGGCGCATACATCGTAACTGTTCCAGACACCACTACTGCTGTATATGTAACTGGTTACGTCGCATTGCCGGTAAAAGGAAATATTAATGGTTACCTGACCGCCAATGAACAAGTAACCTATGTCAACGGCTTCAACGACTTCTGTGGTGCCTGCCACGTTGACTACAACACCTCCATGTATTATACCGGCAGTCCTACTTCCATGACCACAAATACAGATGGTACCCCAGTTACTGCTGCGCAAAAAACTTACACGGATTTAGATGGCAACAAGATTCTGATTCCTCGCCACGCTGTTGATTTTGCTACCGGTGTGTACACTCAAGCTTATCGCCACACTGTAGGTTTTGACGCCGGTGCTGACGGTCACGGTGGACTTCCTGCCGGTCTGCAATTTGAAGTTCGTACCTACAAAACAACTACTGGTACTGTAACCAGCAACTTCATGAGCTGCATGACCTGCCACGTTGCTCACGGTACTGACGATGCCTGGTGGCAAGCTTATGGTCAAAAAACCTATGCGGGTGTGGCACTTAATGCGTTTGGTGCCCTGCCTCAGCCTGGTGCTGCTGCTGCAGAAGTATTCTCCGCCGATAACACGCATACTACACCGGCTGGGTCTGCTACCACTTTCAACACCCGTGGTTCTAACCTGAAACGTGTACCTAACATGGGCGCTTGCGAAGCTTGCCATAATAAAGCCAGCGGAGCAATGGGTTATAACATCAGCACAAACAACTATTAAGTCTATTCTCTAATCCTAATACCCTAACTCGAAACGGCATGGGCCCACCCCATGCCGTCTATTTTTTATAAGAAAAGGATTAGGGCCAGGAGTATCCTGTTCCCTAATCCTAATACCCTTGAGCATCAGGCTATAACGCCCACCGCCAACCTTCTGCCCAATTCAATTTAATCTTATACTTCCTGTCATCTTGCGTCAACATTCTCTCAAATACAACTTCTATCGAGCGAACCATAAACTGTTCCAGGAGCATCAAGGTTCCTCCACACGGTAGGAATGCCCCTGGCTAAAACAGTGGGCCTGGACTTCTTCCCAACTCATAAAAATTCTCTCGATATCTTCTTCCACCAGTTGACTGCCCATCTGGACCTCGATAAATTCGAGCTCTGTGACGGCCTTAATCCCGTGCCTGGCTCCGACCGGTATCTGCACCACATCCCCAGCCTTTACAAGCCTTAACTCATCCTCAAAGGCCAGCTCACCCTGGCCTTTGATAATTGTCCAGACCTCACCCCGCTTGCGGTGCACCTGATAGCTCAGGTTCTTGCCGGGGGCTATGCAGATGCGCTTGGTCAGAACCTCCATGCCGTGCTCAGCTTTGGTATAATCCAGAACCCGGTAAGAGCCCCAGCGTCTTTCCTCGTACATGGGCCGCTGGCTAAAGCCTTCCACCAGTTCCTTCACCCTGGGACTGGCATTTTTGTCCGCAACCAGCACACCGTCCGGCCCCACCGCCACAACCACATTGGCCAGACCCAGTACGGCCACAGGAATATCGAGTTCATTGACCACATGGGTATTTGGGCAGTCTTCGCTGATAATGCCCGGACCCGTGACACCGGAAGCCATCTCTTCCGTCAAGGTATTCCAGGTTCCCAGGTCCTTCCAGCTGCCGGCGTAGCGGAGAGCCGCGATGCTCTTGGCCCTTTCCACCACCTCGTAGTCAAAGCTTATCTTAGGCATTTCATGATACTGTTCTAGCAGTTCCCCATAGGAGGTGCTAAACCCTTTCTCTTCCAGAATAGAAAGAGCATAGTTTAGTTTGAAAGCAAACACGCCGCAGTTCCACAGCGCTCCGTAACTAATCAGGTCCAGTGCCCTTTCCTCTGCCGGCTTTTCTGTAAAACTGCCAACCTGAAAAGCCTCAGAGACCTCCCCGGGCCTCTGCGGCACTATATAGCCATACTTGGTCGAGGGATAGGTGGGGTTCACCCCAATCAGCGCCATATCTGAACCCCACGCATCAAGCACACCGCCCAATTCCTTGAGCTTGGCAAAAAAGCTGTTATCTACGTAAGGGTCAACCGGAAGCACCACGACCACTTCACCCAAATCAGTTCCGAGTTCCGAATGCAGATAAGCGGCGGCCAGGGAGATAGCAGGAAAGGTATCACGCCTTTCCGGTTCGACCACCAGGCAAACATCATTGCCAAGCTGACTTTGCAGGGCGTCTGTCTGTGCCCTGCTGGTGGCGATAATAGCAGACCCGGTCAAGCCCGCCGACCCCAGCTGACGCCAGACGCGCTGTACCATGGACTCCCTCCGGCCGTTCCCGTCTCGCAGTACTTTGAGGAATTGTTTGGACCTGGCGTCATTGGAAAGGGGCCATAAGCGCTTGCCCGACCCCCCGGATAACAAAACCAGTTTCATTGTTGGCTTCCTTTCTGGAAGATTCCGTTATCAATGGCCCAGGCATAAGTGGCCCTTACTCCTTCGGCCAATCCAATCCGAGGTGCCCAACCCAACTTTTTAAGACGTGAAACATCGAGCAGCTTGCGCGGGGTCCCATCGGGTTTGCCCGGGTCAAAAACTATTGAACCCTCATAACCCACCACTTCTTTCACAAGCTCCGCCAGCTCCAAAATCGTCAAATCTTCACCAGTGCCCACATTGACAAACTCCCCGGCCACTTGCGCAGTATGGGTCTGCATCAGGAAAACCGTGGCCCTGGCCAAATCATCCACATGCAAAAACTCCCGGCGGGGGGTACCGCTCCCCCAAAGCACCACCTGGGGCTCACCCGTAACTTTGGCCGTATGGAATTTGCGCAGGAGGGCAGGCAGGACGTGGGAAGACTCCGGGTCAAAGTTGTCATTGGGCCCGTAAAGATTGGTGGGCATGACCGCCAGGAAGTCGGTGCCGTATTGGCGGTTAAAGGCGCTGCACAGCTTTATCCCGGCGATTTTGGCGATGGCATAGGGTTCATTGGTCGGCTCCAATTCGCCGCTGAGCAGGTATTCTTCCCTGATAGGCTGGGGAGCAAATTTGGGATAGATACAGGAACTGCCCAGAAACATCAGCTTCTTGACGCCATATTTCCGGGCTGCCCCGATGACGTTAGTTTGAATCTGCAAATTATCAAAGATAAAGTCCGCCGGGTAAGTGCTGTTGGCCAGGATGCCGCCAACCTTGGCGGCTGCCAAGAACACGTACTCGGGTTTTTCCGCTTGAAAGAAATCATTAACCGCCGCTTGGCTGCGCAGGTCAAGTTCCCTGCTTGTCCGTACTACCAGGTTTGAGTAGCCCTGGGACTCCAGTTCCCGCTGAATAGCCGCGCCAACCAGCCCCCGGTGGCCTGCTACATAGATTTTGGCACCCTTCTCCATTTCTCCCCACCTCCGTTATTCTAATAATACAAGGATCTCAATTAGGCACAGATAATATTGCTAAGTCCACCAAGGTGGAGATACGTATGGCCTGCTATGGGGGTACGAACAGCCTGCTAGCCCTTGATACGTTTAAAATCAAGAGTAACCTGATTTTGTTTGGTCCTGAGCAGTTGTGCCACATTCACAGCTGCATTCAGCGTTTAGATTCCTCCAAGACACGCCGCATAAAGGCCACCCGTTGTCTCTCCTTACAGCTAACATCTAAATGACTAACTGAAGCGGACGGAACTCTATTCCCTTTAGCCCATTCAACAAATCCCTGGATTTCGCTTAAATTGCTTTCAACGTTATCCTCTGTGTTAGGCAATCTGAGGATAAATGGCACCTGTTCGGGAAAATCTGTTTCTTCGTATCCGATTATGACAGGTATACCATAAGCCAAGTATTCCCGGGTTTTGAGCGGTGAAGCCTCTTGCATTTGGTTTCGGTGGAGAGCAAGCGTACCAATAGCAACATCTGCTCTGCTGACAATTTCTGCGTAGGCCGGCCTGGCTAAAAAGCCGTAAAGCTGCACGTTTTGTGGAATACTCCCTTCTACATCTTCGTGTTTCAGGCCTACTATATCAAACTGCCAGTTGACAAAATGCTGAGCCAGAAGAATCAACTTATCAACCCCGTGCCATGCCATTCCGGAGGTGCCAATAAACACGAGCCTGGGTCGTTCATTATCCGGTGCAGGTACGGGAGTAATGGTAGAAAGGTCAATCCCATTGCCAATGGTGACTGAGGCTTTGTTGAACTTGGCAAAGGCCGGGTTGTTTTGAAGTTCCTTGGTTACAGAAATCAAGCCCCTTGCTTTGTTTAACAGCAGGCTTCGGGTCAATCTGTTATACCAGTCACGGTACCTGGAACTCAAGCTGTACTCATAAACATCATTTGTATTAATTTCTATGAACATGGGGATTTTCTTGGCTAACTTGGCAAGGGCGGGATAGTATAGGTCATAACGAAAATACACTAGATCAGGCTTCCACTGCAGAATACCCGCGGCGCATGCTTCCAACTGCTGAAACCTGTTTTTTGGACCATAATGATAAACGGATAAGCCAATGTTACCAAAATGAGTACTTGAGAGCTCTTGCTTTCTGGAGATCATAAAGATACGGACCTCGTTGCCGTATCCCACCC
>JAJYNB010000335.1 GCA_021786555.1 Bacillota bacterium
AAGCCTTTCTCACGTTATACGGCGTGAATCTCCTTGGCCTCAAGACAAGTGTGGCTGCCATGTCTTTTACCTTTATCTCCCTCTCATTTTTGCTTTTTGCTTTGCCCGCCGGGATCATGGGCGCCAAGTTCGGTAAGAAGAAGACGATCATCGCCGGCGTGGCGGGGATCATTATTAGTTTCGCCGCCCTGGCCTTGCTCCGGAACCTGCTGGCGGTACGGGCCGTGCTGGTCGTGACCGGGTTTTTCTGGGCGCTAATCAACATTAATTCCTACCCTTTTGTGGCCGATATGGCGCCCCAGGGTCAGACCGGCGTTTACACAGGGTTGTACTATCTGGCCTCCTCGGTGGCGGCCATAGTTTCCCCGCCGTTATTAGGAGCGTTGATTGACATTGCGGGTTACGCTTATATGTTTGCTTATGCCTCGGTCTGTTTTGTTTTAGCCCTTGTCTTTATCCTTAAGGTAAAGGAATTCAAACCCCATAACATTATAAATCCGCAGGGCGCTTTGGCGCTCGATCTGCCTGATTCAGAGCAGACAGTGGGTAAATAATGTTACCAGGACTTTCCGGCTGGTGGATAAATGGGGGAAGCTTGGCAATACTAGTAGGTGTTGGATTTGTATTGCTTAGCGCCATTTCCGGAAAGGAGCGTACCATGGGGGATATGAGTTTTTCGGCCGGTTTAGGAGGCTTGATAGGTTTTATCCAAATATTTTTTGCCATTGTCATCGGCCTCTACTTCTGGAACCTCTTGAAAAGCCAGCAGGGAACTAAGGTTGCGGTGGAAAAGGAATCCCGCAAAGAGTTGGAGAAGCTGCAAAAACTGCGCAACATATCTCTGACAGAACCCCTGGCGGAAAAAACCAGGCCGGCGAGTTTCAATGAGATTATCGGCCAAAATGAGGGAATCAAAGCTTTACGTGCCGCCTTGTGCGGGTCAAATCCCCAGCACGTGATTATTTACGGGCAGCCCGGAGTGGGCAAGACCGCCGCGGCGCGCCTGGTGATGGAGGAGGCTAAGCGCAATCCCATGTCCCCTTTTAAAGAGGACGCTAAATTTATTGAAATTGACGGGGCCACAGCCCGCTTTGACGAAAGGGGTATCGCCGACCCGCTGATTGGTTCGGTACACGACCCGATCTATCAGGGAGCGGGCCCTTTAGGCATGGCCGGAATTCCCCAGCCAAAGCCCGGGGCTGTAACAAAAGCCCACGGGGGCATTCTCTTCATTGACGAGATTGGGGAACTGCACCCGATTCAAATCAACAAGCTGTTAAAGGTACTGGAAGACCGCAAGGTAATTCTGGAGAGCGCATATTACAGTTCTGAAGACCACAACATCCCTTCCCACATCCATGATATTTTCCAGAACGGCTTGCCGGCGGACTTCCGCCTGGTGGGGGCTACGACCCGCATGCCGGAGGAAATTCCGCCGGCGGTGCGTTCGCGCTGTCTGGAGGTATTCTTCCGCTCGCTCAATCCGGAGGAAGTGAGCGTCATCGCCTCCAACGCCGCCCGTAAGGTTAACCTCGAGATTGAGGAAAGAGCACTGGAAGTACTGAAACGTTATGCCACCAACGGACGGGAAGCGGTTAATATCATTCAGATTGCGGCTGGGATTGCTATGGGAGACGGGTACCAGGTAATCCGCACCTCGGATATCGAGTGGGTGGTAAACTCGGGTCAGTACAGTCCGCGCATGGAAAAGAAAGTCCCGCAGCTGCCTCAGGTCGGGCTGGTTAACGGTTTAGCTGTTTACGGCCCTAACATGGGGACTTTGATTGAATTGGAAACGGGCATAATCCCGGCCAAGAAGGGCAAAGGTCAGCTGCAAGTGACCGGCATTGTCGAAGAAGAGGAACAGGGCGGGCGTGACGGCAAGACCATCCGCCGCAAGTCCATGGTCAAAGGATCAGTGGAAAATGTGCTAACAGTGCTGCGCCGGCATCTGGGTGTGGAGCCGTCGGATTACGACATCCACCTCAATTTCCCGGGCGGGGTGCCCATTGACGGGCCGTCTGCAGGGGTCACCATTGCCACTGCTGTGTATTCGGCGATTAAGAACATCCCGGTGGATAACCGGGTGGCCATGACGGGAGAGGTCTCAATCCGCGGCCAGGTGAAGCCCATCGGCGGGGTTGTGGCCAAGGTGGAGGCCGCCAAAAGGGCCGGCTGCCGCAAAGTAATCATTCCCAAAGAAAACTGGCAGGAAATTTTCAATGAGATGACCGGGATTGAAATCATCCCTGTTGAAACCCTGCAGGAAGTGATAAAGCACGCCCTTGTACGGGAAGTCCCGGGCAAGCAGCAGGAACTTCTGCCGGGATTTGACCTCTTGAGCGCTTCCCATATGTAAGCAAGAACCGGGGCAAATGGCCCCGGCCTTTCTTTTTGGCGAACATACGGGTCGGAATTCAGACCCCCATGCCGCTTCACGGCACCACAGGGACGGTTCTTCCGCTTCCCCTGTGCTTCCTGTGCAGACTCCCATGCCGCCTCACGGTACCACTGATAAATAAAACAGACCTGAAGGAAGCACAAGAACCGTCCCTGTGCTTCCCTTTGCTTCGTAGCTCGTACCCCAATCATTCTGACTCCTGACTTCTGAATTCTGAGTTCCGACCCTTAAGCACAGCCTAAGAGTTTCGGTATACCCCCCGGGGGTTTTTGTCGAAGTGGGCTGGCGGGCAGCGGTAAATTATGCTAGAATATATTTACATCAGTTTTTGCAAACTAAGGGATGGATTTGTTTCAACCCTTGGAGGTGGAAAGTATGCCTGAAGAGAGCAAACCCTTGGTACTAAGACAGCTGCCCCTTCTACCCCTCAGAGGGCTTTTAGTTTTTCCTTACATGGTGATCCACCTGGATGTGGGCCGGGACAAGTCAATCAAGGCGATTGAAGAGGCAATGATTCAGGAGCGGTCCATCTTCTTGGCTACCCAGCGGGATGCCAGCGTCGAGGAACCCGGTGAGGCTGATATCTACAATATCGGCACAGTGGCCGAGATTAAACAGCTGTTGAAGCTTCCCGGCGGTACTATCCGCGTTTTGGTGGAAGGCTTAACCAGGGCCAGAGTGGAAAATTTTCTGGGCTACGAACCGTACATGAAGGTCTTAGTGCAGGAATATGAGGAAGAACAGAGGCGGACACCGGAGGTGGAAGCACTCACCCGCAGCCTCACTAACCAGTTTGAGCAGTATGTGAAGGTGAGCAAGAAGATTCCGCCGGAAACGGTCGGCACTGTTTTGGCGGTGGAAGATCCGGGACGTCTGGCCGATATCGTAGCCTCCCATTTGAACCTGAAGGTGGAGGATAAGCAGTTAATCCTGGAGGCAATCGGCCTGACCAAGCGGCTGGAGACGATTTGCGAGATCCTGGCCCGGGAAATGGAAATCCTGGAACTGGAGCGCAAAATCAGTATCCGGGTGCGCAAGCAGATGGAAAAGACCCAAAAAGAATATTACCTGCGGGAGCAGATGAAGGCCATCCAAAAGGAACTGGGGGAAAAGGATGAACGCCAGGCCGAGGCTGAGGAATTCCGGGAGAAAATCGCCAAGGCTAAATTCCCCAAGGATGTGGAAGAGAAAGCCCTGAAGGAAGTGGAGCGGCTGGAGAAAATGCCGCCCATGGTAGCAGAGGCCACGGTCGTACGCAACTACCTGGAATGGCTCCTGGCTTTGCCTTGGCACAAAACGACCAAGGACAGGATTAATATCAAACTGGCTGAGGAAATCCTGGATGAAGACCATTACGGGCTGGAAAAAGTAAAGGAAAGAATCATCGAATACCTGGCCATCCGCAAACTGGCCAATAAAATGAAGGGGCCGATAATCTGTTTTGTGGGCCCGCCGGGGGTTGGCAAAACTTCACTGGCCAAGTCTATTTCCCGGGCGCTGGAGCGCAAATTTATCCGGGTTTCCCTGGGCGGTACCCGGGACGAAGCTGAGATACGCGGTCACCGCCGCACTTATGTGGGAGCTATGCCGGGGCGGATAATCCAGGGTATGCGCCAGGCCGGTACCAAAAACCCGGTTTTTCTCCTGGATGAGATTGACAAGATGAGTTCGGATTTCCGGGGAGACCCGGCTTCCGCTCTGCTGGAAGTACTGGACCCGGAACAAAACAGCAACTTCAGCGACCATTTCATTGAGGCTACCTTCGATTTGTCCAGCGTGATGTTCATCACCACGGCCAATACTCTGCACACGGTGCCCCGGCCGCTCTTGGACCGGATGGAGGTAATCCGCCTCGCAGGCTACACCGAAGAGGAAAAGGTCAAGATTGCGGAGAAATACCTCCTGCCCAAACAAATCAAAAACCACGGCCTGAAGGCCGAACAGTTAGAGGTGCCCGAAGCGACACTGCTCCGCCTGGTCAGGGAGTACACCCGGGAGTCGGGTGTGCGCAACCTGGAGCGCGAAATCGCCAATCTGTGCCGGAAGACCGCCACCAAGGTAGTTAAAGAGCATGTTAAGTCCCTGAAGATTGAGCCGGATACCCTGCCTGATTTCTTGGGTGTGCCCAGGTTCCGCTTCGGCATGGCCGCCAAGTCCCCGGAAGTGGGTTCTGCCACAGGCTTAGCCTGGACCGAGGTGGGCGGGGACGTGTTAAGCATTGAAGTTACGGTCTTTCCGGGTAACGGCAAGCTGACTCTTACGGGCCAGCTGGGAGATGTGATGAAGGAATCGGCCCAAGCCGGTTACAGCTATATCCGCTCTGTGGCCAAGAGCCTGGACATTCCGGAAGACTTTTATCAGAAGATGGATGTGCACATTCACGTGCCTGAGGGGGCTATTCCCAAGGACGGGCCTTCAGCGGGAATAACCATGGCCACTGCTTTGGCTTCCGCCCTATCTTACCGGGCGGTGCGCAGCGACCTGGCCATGACCGGCGAGATTACGCTGCGGGGCAAGGTCCTGCCTGTAGGCGGGATCAAGGAAAAAATCCTGGCCGCGAGAAGAGCCGGTGTCACTACCATCATCCTTTGTCACGAAAACAGGAAGGACCTGGAGGAAGTCCCGCCTGACGTGCGGCAGGATCTGAAGTTTGTTTTCGTGGAGACCATGGATGAAGTTCTGGCTAACGCCTTGGTTCCGGCAGTCAAGGAGTATAAGGCGGAGTACAGCGAAGTTCCGGTGCACCTAGGGGGGTTACCAGGGATGCAGCCCACCGCCGACCTGTAGTAGGAACCGGTGAACTTCCCCGCAAAATCCTGGGGTTTGCTGATAAGATGATGATTTTGCGGGGGCCCCAAAGCAAGATTCTCAGTCTAGCTTTGTCGCCGAGCCGGCCGACATCCTCACCGTACGTCCAGTACGCCTCCGGTCCCTGTCTGGGGTCTTTTGAGTCACTTGGGGACGGTTCTTGATTGACTCACTTTTGGTGGGTGGGGGACTGGTGTGTCAGGGGTGTCAGGGGGACAGGTCCCTTGACACTCCGAAATGAGTCACTTGGTGACGGTTCTTGATTGACTCACTTTGTGTCGGGGGGACGATCCCTGGCACTAGTGCTCATGTGTCAATGGAACCGTCCCCCTGACACATGTCAATGGAACCGTCCCCCTGACACACTGTTGGTGCCGCTGAGCGGCAGAGAGTCTACCGTGAAAAGGTTGGTAAGTGTCTCATGAAAATTAGTTCCAGTGAATTTATTATCAGCGCGGTTGGGCCTAAACAGTACCCGGAAACCGGCCTGCCGGAGGTAGCTCTGGTTGGCCGCTCCAATGTGGGGAAGTCCTCGTTGATTAATTGCTTTTTGAACAGGCGGAATTTTGCCCGAACCAGTTCCAAACCTGGCAAGACGGGAACCTTGAATTATTACCTGATCAATAACGCCTGGTATTTCGTTGATTTGCCAGGCTATGGTTTTGCCCAGGTGTCCAGGGAAACCAAGGCCCAATGGGCAAAAATGATAGAGGCCTACCTGCAAAACCGCAGGGAACTGCGGGCGGTGATTCAATTGGTGGATATGCGCCATCCTCCTACGGAAGACGACAGGACTATGTACACCTGGCTGATGAGCAAGGGGATTCCTGCACTGATTGTAGCTACCAAGGCTGACAAGATTTCACGGGGTCAGATGGTCAAGCAGCTGCAGCAGATCAAACAGGGCCTGGACTTGCCAGGCAGCGATGTGATCCTGCCCTTTTCTGCCGAAACGGCCCTGGGGCGGGAAGAACTGCACAACCTGGTCTCTGAAATTACCGGGACGGAAGTGCCGGGCCAGCCGACTGTATGACAAGGCAACAGCAGCATATATTAAACAGAGAGACTGCCAACTGCCGGGGATTGTAGGGGGAAGTAATGAGAGATGTGGCTTATCTGTTGGTGAGCCTGGGTGTGATCCTGTTGGGAGCGGAGGCTTTCACCAACGGCGTGGAGTGGCTGGGTAAAAGGTTGGGGCTGGGCGCAGGGGCTGTGGGCAGTATTTTGGCAGCGGTAGGTACGGCCCTGCCGGAAACCATGGTGCCTCTAATCGCCATTGTCTTTGGCCGGGGAAACGCCCATGCCAGCGAGGTCGGCATTGGCGCCATTCTTGGCGCCCCATTTATGCTGGCGACTTTAGCTTTTTTTGTCTCGGGTGTGGCTGCCTTATTGACCCGGGTGGGAGGCAGCCGGCGTAAGTTTATGATCGTGGACAAATCGATTATCGAGCGTGACCTGCGTTTTTTCCTGATTTCATATACTGTAGCCATTCTGGTGTCCTTTTACCCGGCCCATGGGGTGAAGACTGTAGTGGCCCTGTTTTTGCTGGCATCCTACGGGCTTTATGCCTTCCAGACAGTGCGGGACGGCAGGGGCGTGGATGAAGGGGATATTTCAGCCTTATATCTGGCTCCCAGGTCTCATGCGCCGGCGACAGCCATCATCCTGTTGCAGGTTTTCAGTGCCCTCCTGTTGATTGTAGCCGGGGCCAGGACCTTTGTGGGAGCTGTGGAGAATATTTCCCTGGCTTACGGGGTGGCTCCTTTTGTGCTGTCTTTGATTATTACTCCGGTTGCCACGGAGCTGCCGGAAAAGTTCAACAGTGTAATCTGGATTCGTCAGGGCAAGGATACCCTCGCTTTGGGCAATATTACAGGAGCTATGGTGTTTCAAAGTTCGATTATCCCTGCCATTGGTATCATGCTGACACCGTGGACCCTGGAACCGCTGGCCCTGGTGAGCGCGGGTCTGGCCCTGCTGGCTGCGGCCGTTCCCTTCTGGTTTGTGCGCACCAGGGGAAGGCTTAGGCCGACCCAGCTTCTCCTGGGGGGCTTTGTCTACCTTATATTTTTGTTTGCAGTCTTTTGGGTGCATTAGTCAAAAAAACGGTGCCGGGTGCCTAAACTAATTAGAACCTATTTTGGGGAAGCCTGCCGGCTTCCCTTTTCCGTTTTGGCGTATTTGGTTTTTTTGGAGTTTTTGGTTATAATAAAGTCAAGGAGGTGCTAACTATGACCACTACTAAGAGTTCGGACAAGTCTTTAAAACTACCAATACCGAAGACACCTAATGTGTCCAAACATGAATTAATCGAGGCGTTACTCCGCTCCGTGGAACAAAGGCATGTCGACGATGCAAGAAATGCTTTACGCATGCTTTTGATGGTGGATGCTCTGGAGGCCCAGATACCAAAAGACAGACTTGAAGCACTAAGTTCTATAGCGTTATCTCTTGCCGTGCAGGAAGAACCTAAATTTCTTACGACAGGGGACGCTGCTAAGAAACTCGGCGTATCGGACCAAACAATTGTCAATTGGATTGAGGCAGGAAAGCTCAGAGCCGAAAAAACCTTAGGTGGCCACTATCGGGTATACGCTGATCAGTTCAAAACCACAGATGAGCAAGACCAGGCATTTGATGAATTCTTCGACAGGATGCATAAGAGGTTTGAGCATTTGCCGCCAGTGGATGAAGATGATTTAGGGGACCTTTAAGGATGGATAGGGTTTTCCTTGATACGACAGTCTTTTGTGGTGCTATCTTAACCCAGGGAGTAAATTCTAAGCTTTTGCAACTGGCCAGGGCCGGGACAATTTTGATCCTGTGATCAGCGAAGTAGTGGTGTGCGAATTTATTCAAAAGTGTCGCAAGGGAATGCGGGGCCGAGTTTTTTCGGAGGATGACATAGATGATATTTTTTTGGCATAGTCACCCCGTTATTGGACTTCGAAAACATTAAAAGAGTTAGGTTGGGTAAAGAAATTTGGCTGAATCTAGCCGAGTCTAACCTTCCCGTTCAGGAATACCTTTATCAGAAATTTTATGAGGATACAGGGGTTAGGAAAAAAGAGCTGCTGCATAGGCTAGCGGAATATGGGATTAATGTAGACAAACTGGATCCAGGAGATCTACATGTGATGTATGGCGCCATAGAATACGACTGCAATATCATAATTACGGCTAATACAGATGACTTCCCCAAAAGGATTGGACGAATAGATGTAGTGAAGCCGGGAGTTTATTATGATCTTATGATAAACGAACTTTGATAATCCAATTAGGGTGAAAAATCAAGGGAGCGTACGATAACACGCTTTTTTTATTACTTGGACGTCATATCTATGTCCTGCGTGACTTGCTTAGGGAGGGGTTTCAGTTCGCTGAGGAGCATGCCGGCGAGGATCAGGCAGGCACCGAGGGCTGCGGCGGGGCGTAGGGTTTCGCCCGCAAAGAAGTAGGCAAAGACGGCGGAGAAGACCGGTTCGGCGGCGAAAATTATGGCAGTACGGGTGGGGGTGGTGAATTGCTGCATCCTGGTCTGAACCAGAAAGGC
>JAJYNB010000063.1 GCA_021786555.1 Bacillota bacterium
TCAGGAGTCAGGAGTCAGGAGTCAGAATGGAAGGCAGTGTGTCATCTCGACCGACTTAAAGCGAGCCAGTCAAACACCGTCCCCGAGTGACTCACAATGGCTCACTGTTGAGGCAATCAGGAACCTTCCCCAGCTGACTCCCGAAGTATTCTGATTCCTGACTACTGCATTCTGAATACCTCTGACATAAGGTGTGGTCTTTGGGGGATATTGATAGGCAATGCGCAAAGGAAGTGAGAGTGAATTTGACCAGGGAGATTTTGCAGCAGGCACTGCAGGAAGCAGGGCGTCTGAACTTAGCAGTCATTGCCCGCCATCAGGCTGTTCGTGAACTGGCTGTTGTTGTGAACAATGGCAGGACGGAGCGGGTAATGACTGAAGAGTCCAGAGGGCTGGGGGTACAAGTGTTTACCGCTGAAGGTTACTCTGGGTTTGCTTCCGGGGATAACCCCAGCGGGGAGATGGGCAGGGAACTGGTGGGGAAAGCGGCCCAACTGGCAGAGTTAAGCAAGCGGTTTGGCGGTGAGAAGAACCAAGAGGTTTTTTCGGCGCCGCAAAGTGTGGCTAATCCGGTATCCCCTGAACGCTATTCTTTTCACCACTTGGGTATTGAGGCACTGGAGCACCTGGTCCAGGGGGAAAACCGGTACATCCTGGAGCAGTTTACAGGGGTTTCGGTTCAGACCTCCTACCGCCAGCTTGAAGAAGAATGGAGCATAGTCAGAACGGGAGGTTCTGAGGCGTTTTTTGTGATGCCGCGGGCAGTCCTGGCCCACACACTGACGGCCCGCAGCCCGGACGGGAAGTGCGTTACCACCCGCAGCGCTTATGGCGGGGCTGACATGGGGCTTCTGCTTGAGCGGAGGAACCTGGAGGAGGGCAGGGCCCGCACCCTCAAGATGGCCCAACTGGCTTCGGATTTGCTTACTGCGCCCCGGGCCCCGGGCGGCCACTTCAAACTGGTGATTGATTACGCACTGGCTAAAGGACTGGCCCATGAGGCCTTTGGCCATGCGGTGGAAACGGACAGCGTCAAGACCTCGATCCTGGGGGAAGGGGGCAAGTTGAAGCTGGGCTTGGAGGTGGCTGACCCGCAGGTATCCATCGTGGACGGGCCCTTGCCGGGGGACTGGGCCTACCAGCCCGTGAGCGCCAACGCCATACCGCGGCAGACGGTGAGAATCGTGGACAAGGGAAGGCTGGCCTCCGGGCTGGGAGATTTGTTTTCAGCCGCCTCGGCAGGGGTGCCGCTGAGCGGCGCCGGCCGAGCGGAAAGCTATGCCCATATCCCGCTCCCCCGCATGACCAATATCCGTATCGAGACGGAAAACCCCATTCCTCTCGCCAAAGCCTGGTATGAGATAAGCCCGGCGGAACTTTACCGCGTGCTCGTGGACAATGGGCTGGCAGAAGAGAAAGAGGATATTTATTACTTGGCCGGGTATAAGGGCGGACAGGTTAATACCCAGTTCGGCGACTTTGTCTTTAACTGCAGCGCGGTATACAAGCTTGGTGAAAACCCGGTTCTGTGCCAGCCTGGCATTTTTGCCGGTAAAACTCTGTCCGCGCTGAAGGCAATCACAACGGGGATCGGCCCTATGGTGACAGATGCGCTGGGAACCTGCGGCAAGTGGGGGCAGGGGGTGTCCTCCAGCGGCGGTAGCCATGCTTTTCTAGTGCTGCGAGCGGACCCGGACATTACGCTGGGGGGTGAATAGGTGGATCTGGTTGCGCATCTGGAACAGATTTTGTACCGGTACGTTAAGGCGCCGCCGGTGGAGGAACTGCGCATTATTGGTTGGCGTTTCGCGGTGAGCGACATGACAGTGGTGAAGGCCGGTATCCGCAACAACAGGCTGGGGGACGTATACGCCAGTCCCAGCATTAACAGCGGCTATGCCGGGGACTTATTGATTATCTGGCCCGGGGAACGCTGCAGTCATGCCGTAATAAACACCGCAGTGGTCAGGGAACTGGAAAGAAAACTGCAGGGCTGGAAGCAAGGATCCTTTCGGGACCCCGAGGGATCGGCTCTGTTGGAACCACAGCCTCTGCCCCTGGTTGGAGTAGAACATCAACAGGTAAAGCGTATGGTACAGCAGGACCCCCGTCCTCTGTTTGACCTCTTGGCCAGGTTCCGGCAGGAACTGCCCGAAAAGGGGGCAGACATGATCCAGGCGGGAGTACAGGCTGGCTGGGGTCTGCGCCACGTTAGGACGTCCAAGGGCCTGGCTGTCAGCTATGCTCACACCACTTTGAGCGCCTATGCCCAGGCCGACGGCCTTTACGGCAGGAGTTTCGCCAAACGCAGGCCCCCCAGCCAGGAAGAGGCAGGCTTACTGATTGAAAATACTGCCGCCACAACCAAAATGCTGAAAAAAGAAGGGTCCCTCCTTGGCGGTAAAATGACGGTGATCTTTGCTCCGGAATTGGTCGAGGCTTTTTGCGCCAAGTATTTACTTACCAACTTGTCGGGGAACAATGTTGTGCACAAGCAGGCGGCTTATACGGTGGAGGATTTTGTGCGGGGGCAGCAGGTATTTGACCCAAGGCTTTCGCTGGCGATAAACCCGCTCAAGGATATGGAAATCAGTTCTTACCTATGTACCAGAGAAGGACTGCCGGCCCGGAAGGAATTTATGGTGCAGCGCGGGAAGCTGGTGACCCCCTATCTGACTGTCAAAGACAGTATAAAAGCAGGACTGCCCCCCACTCCCCTGCCCCAAGGCCAGGGACTATGGCTGGATGCGGAAGGCGCCCGGAACTTAACCGATTTAATCGAGAAGACAGAGAACGGCATCCTGGTATACAGCGTACTGGGACTGCATACCCAGGACTCTGTAAGCGGCAGCTATTCCCTGGCAGCCCCTCAATGTCTTAAAATAGAGAAAGGGAAGATTACCGGCAGGGTTAGAACAGTGATTGCGGGTAACTTCCTGGAGCATTTGGCGGACCCGGGTACCGACTACGGCCTGGAGCCGGGTGAAAATTTCCCGGCTATAAAGTTTAGGGCCAACGTCGCCCGGGGATAGGGAGGTTTTTGAGTTGATGCTGGTAGATTTACATACCCATCCTTCGGCCCACGGTGAGAGCAGCTTTAGTCTGGATACCCTGGAGCAGTTTGTGCTGCGGGGAATAGCCAGGGGCTGCCGTGACCTGGGATTTAGCGACCATGACCTGTACCTGCCGGGTGTAAAGCCAGGCATCGTGACCCGTCTGCAGGCCAAGTACCCGCAAATCAACCTGAGGTTGGGTCTGGAAGTGGATTTCCGCCCTGGGACAGAAGGGGCAATCCGGGAGAAGTTGGCTCCTTTTTCGTTTGATTACCTGATTGGCTCTGTGCATGAAGTGGGCGGCTGGATTTTTGACCACCCGGACTATATGGACGGGTATAAAAAATATCGGGGAGACGACTTGTACAGGGAGTACTTCGCTCTGGTGGCCCAGGCCGCCAGGACGGGAATATTTCAGATTATCGGCCATCCGGATGTTGTCAGGGTATTTGGCTTCAAGTGCGAGTCGAGGCTCCTGGACCTGGCCCGGCCAGCCCTGGAAGCGATCAGGGAAGCCGGTATGGCCATTGAAATCAACACCAACGGCAGGTACAAGCCCGTTGGGGACTTTTATCCTGCCAGGGAGGTTCTGGCTGAAGCGTTCCGGCTGGGAATCCCAGTCACGTTAGGCTCAGATGCCCATGAGGCCGCCAATGTGGCCCGCGATTTTGAGGACGCCCTTGACCTGCTCAGGCAGATAGGTTGCAAGTCCATTGTCACTTTTGCCAAAAAACAACGCCTCGAATATCCGATATGAGTGTTGATGACCTTTTGGGTCACCCATGAGAGTGAAAAACGCTGATTTTGGGTCAGCTGGGGCAGTCGGATGAACATTTCTTCCACAAATTTTCAATTCTCGGTCTTGGTATGACTTACAATGGTGGGCCTATGTTTTACCCCTGCTTTAACAAGTCCGCCGCCTACAAGTGTAAGAAATGTCAATTTAACCTTAGGCTTCGAAGGTCCAGAAAATTACGGCTGGGTTTGGGTCTTGATTGCGTCGGGGGGGTTTTTTGGCTATAATTGCAGGTATATAAGCAGTGGATGCGGAAGGAGAAAGATCATGAACGTGTATGACTTAGCCCACCAGTTGGCCAGCTCCCTGAACACTTCTGATGAATATAAAGCTTTTGTGCAGGCTAAAGAGAAGGTCAAGACTGACCAGGCTAATACGAAAATGCTGGCGGATTTCCAGATGAAACAGTTTGAGATCCAGCAGTACCAGCTTATGGGCCAGGAAGTCGGCGAAGAAAAGCAGCAAGAGCTGGAGCGCATCTACAGTTTGCTTAGCCTGAACCCCATCATTAAAGAATATCTGGAGGCGGAATTCCGGTTTAACCGGATTATGAATGACGTGCAAAAGATCTTGGCGGACGCGATTCAG
Organism: Bacillota bacterium; assembly: GCA_021786555.1. GTDB lineage: Bacteria > Bacillota > Desulfitobacteriia > Desulfitobacteriales > JAJXUE01 > JAJZPO01. The sequence goes on from JAJYNB010000063.1 coordinate 4,438, forward strand.
GAAGCAGTTCCCATCATGTTTGAGCAACAGTAAGACGAGGTTTGTCCGCTAAAGTTGCACCGGCGGTGTACGGCTTCCCAAGCCAGCCGCCCGGTCAACTTTTTTGTTTAAAAGGGGGGTGTCGAACATGAATGATAGTGTTTCCCTGATAGCGGCTTTTGGCGGCGGCTTAGCCTCCTTTCTTTCACCTTGTGTGCTGCCGCTGGTTCCGGCTTATTTATCCCACCTGGTCTCCAATCAGGCAGAATTGGGCGCACGGCGAATACTCCTGATCAGGGCCCTGGCCTTTGTGCTGGGTTTTTCCCTGGTCTTTGTGCTGTTAGGGGCTTCGGCGAGTTTGCTTGGCAGGGTCTTGAACGCCAACAAGCCTCTCTTACGGGAGATAAGCGGTATTGCCATGATCTTTTTCGGCCTGCACATGGTAGGGATCTTAAAGTTTGATTGGCTGTACCGTGAAAAACGGCTAGACTATACGCCGGGGTCCGGGGCTTCCCTGGGCAGTTCCTTTGTGCTGGGCCTGGTCTTTGCTGCAGGCTGGACTCCCTGCATCGGGCCCATCCTGGCCAGCATATTGATGTATGCGGGAAGCGCTGCCACTATTAACCAGGGGATAATGCTGCTTATCTCCTATTCCCTGGGTATGGCTTTGCCCTTTTTCCTCTCGGCCCTGGCGGCTCAGGGATTGGGCAACAAGCTGAGGCGGTTCAACAGGTATTTACCTATTATTACCAAGGTGAGCGGGGTAATTATGATAATATTTGGTTACCTGGTGTTTAACAATAAACTACAATGGCTGAGTTCCTATTTCAACTTTTTCTCAGTCTAGGAGGGTCGCGGGTTGGATTTGGATGTGTTGGCGTTCGGAGTACACCCTGATGACTGTATTATATTGAGAGCCGGGACCGAATGAACGGCGCCCGGATCGGAGTGGAGTTTACCGAGGGATTCAGAGCCAGGGGACCCCTTGCTCTCTCGGACCCGCTTGAATTGTTAGGAGTGACACAAGCATGAGGATAGGTATGGTTTGCTACCCGTCTTACGGCGGCAGCGGGGTAGTTGCCACAGAACTCGGTAAACATCTGGCCCGCCGGGGCCACGAGGTACACTTTATCACTTATGAAAGACCCTTTAAGCTCTGCAGGTTCTATGAGAACGTATATTTTCACGAGGTGGAGGAAACCCATTACCCTGTATTTAAAGAATCTCCCTATACCCTTTCTCTGGCCAACAAAATAGTCTCGGTTACCCGTTACGCCAGCCTCGACCTGGTGCATGTCCACTATGCCATGCCTCACAGCATCAGCGCTTTCCTGGCCAAACAAATGCTGAAAGAACGGTTTCTGCCTGTGGTCACAACCCTGCACGGCACAGATATTACACTGGTGGGAGCCCAGGAGGATTTTTACGATATCACCCGGTTGGGTATAGATACCAGTGATGGGGTGACGGCGGTTTCCCAGGCCTTGACCAGGGAAACCAGGGAAATTTTCAAGACAGAAGGCGAAATTGAGACAGTCTATAATTTTATCGACCCGGAAGAATACCGGCGGATTCCCTTGCCCGGCCTTAGGGACAGGCTGGCTGGGCGGGATGAAAAAATTGTGGTTCATATCTCCAATTTCCGACCGGTTAAGCGTGTGGGCGATGTGATTAAGATTTTCCGGCTGATTCTGGAGGAAGTACCGGCCAAGTTGCTCCTAATCGGGGACGGGCCTGATATATCCTGTATGGAGAAGCTTACTGAGCTTTGGGGGCTGCAGGATAAGGTACTGTTTCTCGGCAAGCAGGAGAGCGTGGTTGAACTGCTGAGCATTGCCGATTTGTTTTTGCTGCCCTCGGAGAAGGAAAGTTTCGGGTTGGCGGCCCTGGAGGCTATGGCCTGCGAAGTCCCGGTAATTGCCAGCCGGGTTGGCGGGATTCCCGAAGTGGTGGAGGACGGCTCTGTCGGGTATACGGCGCCGGTGGGCGATGTAGAAGGGATGGCGGCTCTGGCTGTCAAATTGCTCAAAGATCAAGTTTTGCATCGGAAGATGGCGGAACAGGCCAGGCTGCGGGCGGTGGAGAGATTTCACGTAGACGCCATATTACCTCAATACGAAGAATTTTATGCGAAGACTTTGAAAACGTGACATTAGTCATGGTCTGATTTTTAACTGTGTGTTAAGCTAGGAACAAAAACGCGGAGAGGAAGTTTGGCGATGGATTTGACTTTGGACTCCCTGGCCCGGTCTTTTGCCGAGATAGGTTATATCACTACTGAAGACGACCAAATTCTAATTACAGTTTACCTTGCCCTGAAACTTGGCAAACCGCTTCTGGTCACCGGTGCTCCCGGGGTCGGCAAAACGGAAATCGCCAAAGTTCTGAGCAAGGCTTTCAGCGCGGAGCTGATCCGCCTCCAATGCTACGAAGGCTTGGATGAGCACAAGGCCCTCTACGAATGGAATTACCAGCGGCAACTACTGCGGATTCAAATGATGAGAGATTCAGAAGGTTTGGGGGAAAAGGATCTGTTTTCCCCCGAATACCTCTTATCCAGGCCTCTGCTCAAGGCCATCCAGAATTCTGATCCAACAGTGCTGCTGATTGACGAAATTGACAAGACCGATGAAGAGTTTGAAGCCTTTCTGTTTGAGGTGTTGAGCGATTTTCAGGTTTCCATTCCCGAGCTGGGAACCATCAGCGCCCAACAAATTCCCATGGTGGTACTGACTTCCAACGGGGAAAGGGAACTTTCCGACGGTTTGAAGCGCCGCTGCATCTTCTTGTATGTGGAACTTCCCAGTGTGGATAAAGAGTATAAAATTATCCGGGCCAAGGTTCCCGAGGCCGGGGAAAAGTTGAGCCGGCAGGTGGCCCAGGCGGTATCTCTGCTCCGCTCCGGGCTGGATCTGCGGAAACAACCCTCTATCGCGGAGAGCCTGGACTGGATCAGGGCCATGGTGGCCCTGGACGCGGAACGCCTAACACCGGAACTAATCGACAAGACTTTGAATTTGCTGCTGAAAAACAAAGAGGACCGGGACGGCTTTGAGAAGAATCTTGGCAGCGAAGACCTGGTAGACCAGGTGCTGCAGGCGGACTACAAAAACGCCGGGAGGTAGCGATATGCAGGAACTGGACCTCCGGGTAACTAATTTTGTGCACATCCTGAGGGTCATGGGCATCCGGATCAGCGTAGCTGAAACCCTTGACGCCGTTAACGGCTTAACCTATGCCGACCTGGGCGACCGGGCCCAGGTCAAGGCTGTACTGCGGGCCACATTGTTGAAAAACATGGACCAGCTTCCTTTATTTGAGGAAGCTTTCTCTTCTTATTTCTCAACTCCGGAGGTCAAGGAGCAAAGACACGCGACACGGCAGGAGGTTGAGCAGGTCCAGGCCCAGGAAATTTCCCAGGCTGAGAGTGAACTGCAGTTTCAAGGCGAGTCCTTGGAGTTGACACAGGAACAGAAGCGTCTTTATGCCAATCTGCCCGAGGAGGGAAAACAGCGCATCCAGGATTTCCTGCAGCGCAGTTCTGAAGGGCACAAGCTGGGCGAAAAACTGGATGTGAACTTCAAACCGATTATCGAAAATCTGGTCCGGGGCCAGCTCGACTACTGGAAGCGGCAGTTGGGTGAGGAACTGCCCTTGTTCGATGTGGTTCCGAGCGGGGAGGACGAGATGGACGACCTCTTGCGGCAGGTGGCGGACAGTTTGCGCGAGCACCACGCCAACTACCTGTACGAGGACTTAAAGAACATCGCGGATAAAGACCTGCCTAAGGTCAACAGTTTGATTCGCAAGCTGTCGAAGCGTTTGGCCAGCCGTATCTCCCGCCGTTATCACAGTTCCAAGCGGGTGGGCCGGTTGGACTTCAGGCGGACCATCCACAGCAGCCTGAGTTATGGCGGCACGCCGGTGGAGTTGAAGTTCAAGCGCCGGCCCAAGAGCAAACCAAAATTTCTCCTCCTGTGCGATGTCTCCGGCTCCATGGCCCGTTACGCCAGTTTTGTACTCCAGTTTATTTACGGCCTGTCCAGCGCGCTAAAGGGGATTGAGAGTTTTGTCTTTTCTGAGGACCTGGAGAGGACAGCCTTTGTGCGGGGGCAAAATTTTGAGGAGAGCATGGTCAAAATCATGAACCGGAGCCAGGAGTGGGGCGGCGGGACCAATCTGGCCCGGGCCCTGGACACTTTGCTCGAACAGCATCCCGGCGTAATTACCAAGGATACGGTAATAATCCTGTTGAGTGACACCAAGACTCTGGAAGCCCGCCGCGCCGCTCTGCAGCTTAAGAAAATAGGGGAGAAGGTTAAGCAGATTATCAGATCGG
>JAJYNB010000149.1 GCA_021786555.1 Bacillota bacterium
CGATCTGCAATTACCATGTCGCCGTATGAAACCTGGTGTAAGAACTCCCAGGTGCCGCCGTTGATACCGGTAATAATGTCACTCATCGACAAATTACCACCCTAGTCAAGAATTTTTTTTTGCTTTTATAATGAATTATAATTACTGAATCTTCTGTAGTCAATAAAAATTCATGAATTATAGTTCGTGAATTATGTTTAGGTAAGTAAAACGTATTATATTTCTCGAATTAAAGGACGGGTGTCGTGTTATGATAGTGAAAAGAAAAACAAGAAAGGCGGGTTGCTCCCGAGTGAACAAATCGCTAATAAAAGCCCGCAGAATTGAAAAAGGCTACAGCCAAGAGGCTGTAGCAAGAAAATTGGATATAACTCTGCGAACATACCAAAAAATCGAAAACGACGAAAGCTATTTACCCAATGTGATTACTGGCTTACAATTAGCATACGTACTTCGTATGAATCCCTTTAGGCTTTGGTCTGTTACCAAGCCGAACTCTTAAAGGTTGCATCTTTTTAATGTTACGACAGTAACTAATATATAACCGGGGCTAACACCGCTGAGGCCGCAACGTCACACGGTCACACCATAGATTTTTTCAAGATTTGAAACCCTGGCATTTATATCGCACCTGTAAAATTCTATTTGCTTCACGATAGCAGCCGCCACTTCCCAGGGTAATTTTTTGTGTTGGTTGCTCCAGTCCTCCAATAGTTTGAGGTGTATCCTTAATTCGTCTACCTCATATTTAACGCTGTCAATTACCTGTTCTCTTGTTTTCATCATCTATACGCCTCTTTGTGCAGTTTTTAGCCTTTTGGCTTTGAACTGTATTTTTTATTTCTTTTGCCTGTTCCAGTCGGCTGGTAGAGTAGGTAAAAACCGTCACTCTCCCTGGATACTTTTACCTCATAGCCTTTGCTCTGGTAGAACAGTCGAAGCATTTCTACTTGATGCTCTTTGACTGCCATACAGGTCTTGTACCCCCCCAGGTTTCTGAAATTACTCCTTGGGGGTCTCGCATGGCTTGTATTTTCCCGGTGATTTTCAAAGGTCTCACCCTTTCCTAATAGCATTAACTTTTGGGAGTGTATTTATTTTCTTTTGGGAGTGTATTTTGTGTATGTAAGTTTTACATAGGTCATATGTAAGTTTTACATAGGTTCATATGTAAGTTTTACATAGGTCATATGTAAGTTTTACATAGGTCAGCTACAAGAAACTGCCTCTCTGAACGGACTTTTTATACTTGGTTCTGTCGGATTCAAAGCGGATCATGCTCTTAACCTGTAAAAAGTCCAAACCCCCACCCTTCACTAGCTTTTCAAAACCTTCTGTTTCTTCCGACTTGAGGAAATATAATTTTTCCTCTCTGCCCCTCGGGCCGCCTTTGATTGACCAAATTAGGCCGTTATCCTCAAGCCATTTCATTCCGGTATATGATGACTTAGTACAAAGTCCGGTTCCCTCTGCTATTTGGCTCAGAGTCAGCCAGTCACCTTGCTTGTTCCAACCCCAAGTTTTTCGCATTAAGTGCAAGTAGCATTTTAGAGCCGACATATTAGTTATGTCGGGTAGTAAGTTCTCAAAAAAATAATTTGGGACTGCTGTAAAATTGGCTTCGGCCTTTGGTAGTTGGAAGGATAGTTGCTCATCTCTCTTTTTCAATTCGATACCCCCACTTGTTGACTAAATGTGTAATTCAATTTCAACCGGCGGCCGCGTGCCCTGGCTCGTCTTTTGAGATACTAAAAAGTTGTTTAAAATCGGCCTCCATCATGAGGACTTGCCTCTGCATACTTTTAAGGGTATTCGCTACTTCAAAAGCGGCCCTTATCTGGTTCCTTAATTCAGCTAGCCTTGCTTCCTGCTCCTTAATAAACTTGTCCAACTCTTTCAGCTGCTTCTGCCGGGCCGGTTCGCTCTTGTGGAAGTGCAAGACAATGTTTTCAAACTTCTGGTTGAACCCTTCCCCCTGGAAGTTTTCGACGATTTGTAGAACCTCATCGGACATTCTAACGCTCTTTAGATTTGGTTTAGCCATGTGCTTACCTCCTTTTATCGGTTTAATAAAGTACCATCTGCACACATAAGACATTCACCTTTTTCATTTAATTCGATAGAATCACAGTTACAAAATCCCAAATTATTATTCTCACATTTTTTATTGCGACATTGAACTAGCATGAAAACACCTCCCTTTCAAATTCGTGTTTTGTATCTCGCTGGACTTCCCCGGCCCGCGCCGATGACGCCGCAGCCGGTTAAGTTGTGAGATACATTAAGCCAACATAGTTTTGGGTAGGCGTAAGAACCCTTTCCGGCGAAGCATAACAGCTTCAATGGCAACCTGGAAAAGTTCATCGTCCCAGGTTCTTAAACCATAGGCAAACTCTACTTCTCCTGAGCTTTGGAAAAGGCTTTCGCCCAACTGGAGGATAAGCCGGTATCCGCTTGACCAGTCCTGTTCCCATATACGAGGCCAGCCAATACCGTCTGGCTTTATGTATCGGGCCGCTTTCCTGCGTAGTTCATCGTTAGCGGTTAAGACGTAATAGGCTGCTAAATACTCTTTGTCACCGCTCTTGTCATAACGTCTAACAAATGTTTTAAACTCTTTTTCGTGTTCCTGGTCTACGAAAAACATCATAACGCTAATCTCCTTTTTGTTTGAAAATCCGTGCCCACCAGGGCCGCCTTTTTTCTGCCATAAGCTGCCGAATCTCTCGAACTAGCTGTATATCCCTGTTTTCCAATATCCTTCTAAGCTCTCCCACCTCCTGCCTTAACTCCTGAACCTCGGTTTTTAGGCTTTCATTTGCTTGGGCTAACAAAGCGAATAATTCCTTTGGGCTAAGCTGCCGGGTGACTTGTACGACATCAACAATGTTTTGAGCCGTATTCACTTCCTCAGCAGGGATGTAATACTGTTCACCGTAGGGGCCGGGGCCTTTAACTGCCGTTAATTCACCCTTCAACACCCTGCGCCTAACCGTGGCAGGAGAAACACCTAACCGCTGGGCTGCTTCATTGATAGAAAGTTGCTCGCTCATACCCCTATGCAACCCCTTTCAATAGTTGCGGAGTCTGTGCACCACCCTATACGCACGGCGAAAGGGTGTTTATACATACCCCTTTCACTTGTATAGACTTAGCTGTTCCTCTCCCAGTCGCTTTAACTCTGCCACTATCCAGTCAATGCGCTTGGCATCTCCTGACAGTAAAAAGCGCATCATTTGCCCGGGGCTTGATAAATCTAATCTTTTGACAACTTTGTTTAGCTTTTCAACATCTTCCTTGGTTAGGCTCATTGTAATTCGTGGCATCATCATACTAACACCCCCTTGCCCTTCAAGTGTAATTGATATGTTTGTACCAACTACAGACATTATATAGTTATGCTAGCATGATGTAAAGAGGGATGTATCTCAAAAATAAACCGATGCACCAGGTCGCGGCCGCGTTATTGAGATACACCAAAGATTAGGCTACTCAAAATTAGGTTGTTAGGTATTAGATAGAATTTGCGGTGCCCCACCTGAAAACGCCATGCCGAAAACTTAACCCGCTGCCGCCAGTTCAGGTTACAGCTTTGCACTAGCCGCCTGTCTGTTAGCTCTGCAATCTTCTCCAGCACTTGAAGCTCTTTTTCCTGATGGTATTTAGTTGCCATCTTGGCGAATTTTTGCGCTCCCATCCTTGGGCAGAGGTATAGCACCTGATAAGGATTTTTTAGCTCTTTTGTGTTTTCTTCTTGCATGATGTTAAACCGCCCTAATTTTTAATATTGCTTCCTCGTGAATCTCAATAATGTGTTTGAGGAAATTGTCAAACTCACGTTCATTACCGGGGAAGGGAATAGAGCGAAGTATCTTGTAAGTGTCGTAAACACCTGTCGCAAATATCATTTTTGCCCTCTCCATGGGCAGGAATTTGCGCCGCAGGAGCTTGCCAAAAGGGCCGTAATTCTGTGCTTGATAATCGTAGATGTGATAAGTAAACCCTGCCGGTGACTTGTGGCAATCCACCAGTATATTAGTGAGGGACCTTACCCTGCTGTCTAGGTTTGCAATACTGGGAGAGGACAGGAACCAACTACACCCCAGCTTCCTCAGATAGAACATAAACTGTGTCAGATAGATGTTATTACCCTTTGCAAAAAGGCGGCTGTCCAGGCTTGTTTGTGCCTCGTCTATGGCTACTATAGAGCCATGGCAGCGGGCCACCTCGTAAAAGTCGCTGTAGTGTTTTAGCTCATGGGAACCTAAGAGGCCGTAATTACTGAAAAGCTCTATTTTGTTTCGCATCTTTGAACGGTAGTAGTGGGCAAGGATGCTCATGGCAGAGGTTTTCCCTTCCCCAAGGTTCCCTTGAAAAACCCACAGATACATTATTTCTCACCCCCACCGAATACCCGCGCCATTCTCACATTGCCCTTTATCCTGTCTCCCAAGGTCATTTTGTCTATAACCTCCAGGTAAACCTTCGGGTCTGAAATGTCCTTTGCGTGCTTCAACAGGGTTTTACCAAAAGCGGCGTATTCATTTGCGCCTGTCCTAGAGTCTAGGTAATTTAAATATGCTATACCGGCAACCTGCCGGGAGGTTAGCGGCCTAGCGTGATTCTCCATAAACTTTAGGACGTGGGCCATCTCGCCTGAACTGCTGGCGAATAAATCACCGCTCATTACATCCTGCAAACTTCTTTCATCAGCCATCTTTTTTACCTCCCTTTTGTATCTCGGAATGTGACCCGCTGCGGCGTGATCCGCGCGGGCCGGTGAACCTGGCTGAGATACAAAACCTATTTTTTAACCAAAATTATAATTATCACCATAACGGCAAGCAGGACATAGAACTTCAGGTCTGCCCGTTTCTCCACCCCGCCGCCGTAGTCGAAAATATTCCTGATTGCGATATTCTTTTCTACCTGCTTCAAGTGCTGGCACTCTTGCAGGTATGTTAGGTTTGCATTGTACATGTACACTATGCCGCCGTTAGGATTGAACTTAACAACTGCATCAGACTTTGGAAAAACGTGAATCCTGGTCTGTATCTCTGTTTCGTTGGAAGTGAGCACCGGGAGGAATTCGCACTTCTCACCGTCAACCAAAACAACAATGTCGCCGCCCCCCGCTTTTTTAAATAATCCAAACATGACTGTTTACCCCCTCTTTGTATCTCGGATTCTCTTCCGGAAATAAACCTGGTGAGCTGGAATTGAGATACATTAATCCTTAGAATTTTTCCTCATAAACAAGGCTCCTAGTGCCCTGTTAAAATACAAGTCCCAACAATCTGGGCATATTACCTTGGCTTCCATTAATCTAGGGTCGATTATTTTCGCGCCCATTGCAACTAACCTTTGTTCATCCATCGGTTCTGGAAGCTTCACAACGTAATCACACAAAGGGCAATGGAGTTTCCAAACCCAATCAGCCATGAACCTTACCCCCTTTTTTCGTACATGTTCGTACAAAGTCATAAAATGCCCGCAGAGATCTCTGCACCCATTTTATGACTCGTTCTTTTTAAGGTATTTCTGTCCTAACGGTGCGGCCTTCTTCCTAGTTGCGAACCTATAAGCCGGGATTGTCACCAGGGCAATTCCCAAGGCCAGGGCGAAACCGGCCTGAAAGAAGTAACTGAATACTCCCTGGGTTGCTGCTGTGCTGACCGGCAAAGCAGCCGGGCCGCCAGGGGCCGCTATAACTGGTGTAAGTGCTGCAAACATTTAGCTCACCCCCTTTCTTCTTGTATCTCGAAAAACCTCAGCTGCGGCCGGCGCCGGTGCGGGCCTTGAGATACATTACCACCACTTAACCCCGTCCTTGGCCTGTAAATATGCGCCGTATGCCGCTTTGGCTACAAAAACAACGCTAACTATTAGGAGGCTGGCTATAAGACTTTTTACGAGTGTAACCCAGCCATCACCCATGGCAGCAACCGGACCTAGAAAGTAATCCAAGTTTAGGCCACGGTCTGCAACCAGGGCCGCCGAACTGAGCTTGTCCAGCGCATATTGTAGAAAAGTAATTGCCGGTCCTAGAATTGTGTCGATAATACTTTTTAACATTACGCCCTACTCCCTACGATTTTTACCACCGCAAAGGCCGCCAGAAGCCACACAAAGACCGCTAGAACCAAAGGCAAGGTATTAAGCCCCGTTTGTCCCATAATGCCCGTTACGGCCCCCACGCCCTGCTGTAGGGGATCCGGCATGGAATAGTATTGTGTGCTACCATTCCAACCGGCAAAACTGGTTAGTGTACTGATAATTCCGGCGGCAAAAGAAATCAGCAGACCAAACAGGGCCGCGACTACCTTCAAGGCCAAAACTACCAGGGTGAACACCTGCTGGAATAGATAGAGAATACCGTCCAGCAAGTCCAAAAGTGGCTTGAAAAGGGTAGAAAAAAAGGTAGCCAGGGCATTAAATAAACCTGTGGCCACCGAACCGATGTAGCTGGTTATGCCGCTGAAGAAATTGCCTATAGTTGTTAGCAGGGCTGAGAACATGCCGCCTAGTTGCCCAAACAAGCCGCCAAACAAGCCGTTGAGGAAATCATACACCGGCGCGTCACATCCTTCTGAAAAGGCTCTGTATGCCGTCTAAATAGCGAAAAACAAGATTGACGGCTACCACCAGAATAAGGACAGGGCTAACCTCTTGTAGAAAGGGGACTGTCCAGTTTAAAACGTCCGTTACAGTCATACCTACCCTCCTTTTGTATCTCATTCACTCGCCCTGGCCGCCGCAGATCCGCGCGCAGCTCGTTAAGTTTTGAGATACATTACAAAGTGAGTATCTTTAGTTTTATTAGGGTCCACAACACCGCTGGGACAGCTAGTAGAAAGGCCGCCAGACCGGCTACAGGCTTGCTTACTGGAGACATGCCGTTAATCACATCACCAGGGCTAATGATAGTACCTAGCATTATTGGGGCATCTGCTGTTGTAACCGTTACCAACCCGGGTGAACTATCCCCCGCCGCATTATAGGCCACAACCTCGAAACTATACGTAGTAGCCGGTTTAAGCCCCGTAACCGTATAACTCACACCTGGAGCCACCACCGTCCCAAGTGTATTACCCGAGCTATCCAGAATCCGATATCCCACAGCACTAGATACAGCCCCCCAGGACAAAATAACAGACTGACCACCCTTTTGAGGTGACGCATTGACAGCAGGAGCTAAAGGGGCTGCCAGAACATCAAAAACAACATTGACCGAAGCCGGGCCCGACCCTAAAGCATTCACAGCCTGCACCTGGAAACTATGTGAACCAACACTAAGGCCACTAAACTTGTAACTAGTACCCAGAACGGCAGCGATAAACTTCCCACCATCGAACACGTTGTAACCCGTCACGAACTCATTAGCGGAATTATTGGACCAACTTAAAATACCTGAATTGGAGCTGCCAGAACTAAACACTATTCCAGACGGAGCAAGGGGAACGTCCGACGTAAACTGAACACCCGCCGATAATGCACCCTGGCCGACATTATTGACCCCTGCAACCTGGAAACTATGCTGCCCCTGACTCAACCCTAAGAAATCATACTCTAGACCAGTAACAGACGCGATGAACGTTCCACCGTCAAACACGTTGTAACCCGTCACCAGTTCAGTCGAAGCGTTTGCTGCCCAGGTTAATTTTCCGGTCTGAATGTCCGTTGGACTATATTGCACCCCACTAACCGCACTCGGAAAATTAACCACGTTATACTGCACAACACCGCTCTGCGGCCCTTCACCCTGAACATTAACGCCAGAAACCGTAAAAGTATGCTGCGACGTTGGAGCAAAACCGCTAAAATTCCAACTTGTACCGGAAATCGTCACTACCAACGAACCGCCATCATAAACCCTATATTGGGTGACCTGATCCCCTGAAGGGTTAGTATTCCAACTAACTGACCCACTAGGATTCCCGCCGCCCGAAACAGTAACTCCCGTTGGCGCACTGGGAACTGATAGAACTGAGTATGCAACCGACCCGGACAAAGCACTCTCTCCACCCGCATTCACAGCAGAAACCTGGAATACATGGCTGGAACCTGGCGCAAAATTCGCAAAGGAATATGTACCACTGGTAACACCGCTGGAAATTTTAATACTATTATCATAAACGTTATACGACGTGGCACCTGTAACCACAGGCCAAGCCAAAGAACCGGAAGAATTACCTCCACCAGAAACAACAAGATTCATAGGGGCCCCAGGTATAACCGAATAAGATACCGACGTACTTAACGAACCCTCGCTACCACTATTAACTGCGCTTACCTGGAAACTATGCGACGAACCAGCTACTAATCCAGTAAGTTGATAACTGGTAGCAGTGATTCCCCCTGCGATTTTAGTATTGTTATCATATACATTATAATCTGTCACACCCGACAAAGCCGACCAACTGACAACAGGATTCGCGCTCCCGTTACCCGAAACCGTAACACCTGTAACCTGACCAGGAGGTAAGCCACTTATAGTTACTGCATTACCCGTACCATACCCACCAAATTGCCCTTGCCCCGAATTATAGTTATAACCATATACAGCTATTTGGGAACCCACTGTCGCAGTGTAACCCACTGCATACCAAGTACCACCCGTTACGCTCCCATTGTAAAACGCAAAAGTATTACCAGCCGCAGGGGCCTGAATAGCCACAGAGGTGTTAGGATTATATACCTGCACATTCGAAGCAGACCACGTAACATCCGTTTTAAACACTATGTTA
>JAJYNB010000180.1 GCA_021786555.1 Bacillota bacterium
TTTTCAAGCTGCTGGTTTTCAGAAACGCCCCTGTGGTGACATTCTCCAGAACTGTCATGTCCCCGAAGGGCCTGGTAACCTGGAACGTGCGCCCTAACCCATGCCTGCAAACCTGGTCGGGGGAAAGCCCCACCATGTTTTTGCCGTTGAGCCGGACTGTCCCCGCATCCGGGCGGTAAATCCCGGTAATCAAATTAAACATAGTTGACTTGCCTGCCCCGTTCGGGCCTATTACTCCGAGAATTTCTCCCCGCTCAACATAAAAACTGAGGTTGTCCACCGCCAACAGGCCGCGGAATTTCTTCGTAAGTCCGTTAACCTCAAGTACATGATCGTTCATATCTTTGTCCCGCCTTTCCCATCTGCCTTGTAACCGGGCAGTTTGGCCAGCAAGTAGCGGTATCCGGTCGAGACAGGTCCGATCAGGCCGTTGGGACGCAGTACAATCACCAAAATCAGGATTACCCCGTATATGGTGTAGTTGAGGCCCGGCAGCACATTGCCAAGATAATCGTTAGTCAAGGTAACGATTGGTTTCATGATAAATGCCCCCAGCACTGGGCCAAAGACAGTCCCCAGGCCTCCTACAATCGAGACCAGGGCGAACTCTACAGACATGGGCACTGAAAAAATACCGGCCGGTTCCACAAAGTACATGTACTGCACATACAAAGTTCCGATTATGGCCGTACAGAAAGCGCTGATAGCCAAAGCCGTATGTTTGACCCGGGGGATATTGATGCCGATGGCCCGGGCCGCTTGCTCGTCCTGGCCCATGGCGATCATATAATAGCCAAGCCGGGATTTTTCAATCAAACGGGCCACCACCACCATCAGCAGCATGACGGCCAGAAAAATATAATAGTAAGGTAATTTACCGTCGAACTGCAGCATCCAGAAGGAGTTTTTCAAAGGTACCGAAAGACCCTGGGCCCCGCCCGTAACCGTATAGAATTTAACAAACAGAAGCATAACGATTGTGGAAAAAGCGATGGTCGAAATGGCAAAGTAATGGCCTCTCAGGCGGAAAACTCCCAGACCGATAACAAATCCAACTACTACTGCTAAAAGGCCGCCTGCAAGCATCCCCACCCAGGGAGTAATGTCCCAGTGGATTTGCATTAACGTTGAAGTATAGGCGCCGATACCGAAAAAGATGCCATGACCCAGTGAAACCTGCCTGGCATAACCTCCCAACAGGTTCCAGGCAACACCCACTGCGGCGAAAAGCAGCATCAGGTTAAGAATGTTCAGGTAGTAGGCGTCATTAACTGCCAATGGCAGCAGAATCATGAGTATCAATCCAATGACCGGTACGTATAGGCGGGGGTTGGTAATACCAATTCTTCCGGCTCTGTCCACGGGCGCAGTAATTGGAACAGTCGCTGCAGTTTGTTCTTTTGCCAGCCTGCTGAGATCCATTTACACACTCTCCTTCGTCGCAAAGAGTCCTTGCGGACGAACCAGCATGACCAGGATGAAAATCGAAAAGGATAACAATTTTCCTGCGTCAGCGGAAATATACTGGATACCAAAGGATTCTGCCAGTCCCAAAATCAACCCGCCCACTACAGCCCCTTTAAGATTGCCTAAGCTTCCAAGGATGACCGTGATATAGGCCATCAGGCCGAAGGCAGCACCAGAGGTCGGAGCAACCGGGGTGTAGGTGCTGATGGCCGTCCCTGCCGCCCCCGTAAGCGCGGCGGAAATCCCTGCCGCTATCCAGAAAATGCGGTCTGTATTGATGCCGATCAAAGCCGCCGTGTGCTTGTCCTGCTGCGCTGCCTTCATTGCTTTGCCTAGGTCCGTGCGGCTGAGAAAGAGGAATAGCAGCACACTCAGGGTGATGGTGATAGCAAAGGCGATCAGTTGGGGAGCGGAGACGTTTACGGTACCCAAGTGGACAGCTTGGTCACTGTACCCTGTCTTCAATTTGCGCAGTTGAGGCCCAAAAACCATCAGGGCGCCGTTTTGCAGCACAAACTGCAGGCCCACCGTAAGGAATATCTGTGTCAGGGCAGGAGCTCCCATGATGTATTTGAACAGGAATTTCTGTACAACGGCCCCCACTAAAAACATTACCGGCATGGAGATAACCAACGTCAAGATCGGGTCCATTCCCATCGCATACCATGCCCAATAAGTAGTGTACATCCCGAGCATCAGGAACTCGCCATGGGCGAAGTTTACGATGTCCACAACCCCGAACAGCAAGGTTAACCCCACACTTACCAGGGCATATACCCCCCCGATTAAAAGCCCGTTAACTATGACCTGGAGGAAGGTACTAAGATGCAATAACCCTCACCGCCTTCCAGTTTTGAAGGCGGAGTGGGGCTGTCAGCCCCACTCCGCTTTGAGACTAAAAGTCCAGTTTTACTTGAGTTTTTGCATCCTGATCCGGATATATGGTGCGCGGTATGCCGTCTTGCCACTGAATCATGACCGGATGAACGCTTTTGTTCCATCCCGTTGAATCAAATTCCAGTTGACCTCCGGGCATGATGTCGCCGGGATAGCCGGCGTCCAGTTTTAGCGTAGCCAGGGAATCCCTGATCTTCTGCGGGTCAGCGGACTTCGCCAGGTCTATGGCCTTGGCGATTGCCCAGGTTGCGGAGTAGGCTTCACCCGAGTGTTCGGTCAGTAAACTGCCGTATTTTGCTTGATAGCGTTTGGCAATATCGTCTACACCGGGCTTGTTCACATCGTTGTTCCAGGACGCTACAGAAATTACACCTTCGCCGTCTTTGCCCAGGGCGTTGTAAAAATCAGGCATCAGATAGCCTGCGCCGCCACCAATGGTAAAGATTTTGACGTTTTGCTGTTTGATGGCTTTTTGAATCAGAATAGCGTCCTGCAGGTAGGAAACCGGGAACAATATCGTGGCGCCGGAAGCCTTGATCTTGGTCACCAGAGGATTGGCATCGGTAAAGTTGGCATCATAGGATTCGTTCAGGACCACGTCGAAACCCATTTTTTTGGCCGCGTCTACTAAGCCCTTGGAAGTGGACTGGCCGTAACTGGTATTTTCAAATACGATTGCAGCTTTCGGGGCCATGCCCTTTTGATCGACCAGCACTTTCTTGGCGAATTCGATTTGGGTCGCGCCAAACATGCTGCTCTTAGGTGATACCTGGAAGAAGTACTTGTAGCCGCGGCTGCTCAATGCGTCCGAAACAGAAGCAGTTACAAAGGGGATTTTTGCCCGTTCCGCCACTTCGGAAGTAACCATGGACAAGGCGCTCAGGTAGTCGCCCGTAAGCGCTGACGGCTTGTCTTTAATGATGTTTTCAGTTGCCGATCGCGCTGACTCCGTAGCGGAGCCCGGATCCACAATATCCAGTTTGATTTTGGCGCCTCCCAGAGACTTGATGCCGCCGGCTGCATTGATATCGTCTGCAGCCAGTTTGACCGCATTCAGAGCAGCCTGGCCCAGTACAGCTTGGTCCCCGGATGTGGGGTAAAGAACACCGATAGTAACATCTTTCACCTGAGTCTGAGTCTGGGTTGCGCTTCCCTGGCTGGAACTGCCGCATCCGGCCAAAAACAAGAGAGCAAAGGCCAGTACGACCACCAGAACTTTAGTAAAATTTCTCTTCATTTATTAACCCCCCCTAATTTTTGCATGTTCATAACGGTTTAATCCTCCTCAAACCGAGCTGCAAACAGCCTGTCCTCCTTTCCTTTAGAGTAATGCCCACAGCAGTGCAAGAGGCGCCGTCGGTGGCTAATAGTTCATCTGTCTCCTCCACTCCAAAAATGAGTCACTTGGGGACGGTTCTTCGCTGACTCATTTTTGCATACTGCCGGTACCGCCGGACGACACGGGGCGTGCTAGAGTATCATGCCGCCGCCCACGTTAATGATCTCAGCAGTAATATAGGCTGCCTGGTCCGAAGCCAGAAAAGCAATGCAATTGGCTACGTCCTCCGGTTGCCCGGCCCGTCCCAAGGGAATTTTGGAAACCATCAGGTCCCAGACCTTTGGCGGTACGCCCCGGGTCATATCAGTCTCAATGAACCCAGGGCAAATGGCGTTACAAGTAATATTGAACTTGGCCAGTTCCCTGGCGGCAGTTTTGGTAAGACCGACCACGCCCGCCTTGGCGGCTGCATAGTTGGCCTGGCCCACATTGCCCATCCAGCTGGCCGAAGAAATATTGATTATCCTGCCAGTCTGTCTTTCCCGCATGTGCTGAGCAGCAGGCTGCAAGCAGTTGAATACTCCTGTAAGGTTTACCGCAATCACACTGTCCCACTGTTCCATGCTCATCTTGTGCAGCATAGCGTCCCTGTTGATTCCGGCGTTGTTCACTAAAATATCCAACTTGCCATATTTTTCGATTGCGAATTGAATTAGCGCATGGGCTTGGTCTTTATCCGCAACGTTCGCTGCAAAGACGTCAACCAGGTACCCTTGGGTCCGGATTTCTGCGGCGGCTTGCTCCGCCCCTTCGGCGTTAACGTCACTGATCACCACCTGGGCGCCTAACTGGGCCAGCTTTTCAGCGATTCCCCTGCCCAGGCCGCGGGCGGAACCGGTCACTACCGCAGACTTGCCGCTTAAATCTATCATCACTAACCCCTCCAAATTTGCTCAGATTCAGTGCAACAGTCCTGTTACCGCTGAAGGTTCTCAAAGATCATTGAGATCCCTTGTCCACCGCCGATGCACATTGTTGCAAGTCCCAGCCTGGCCTGACGCCGGGGCATTTCGTACATCAGCTTGACCGGCAGGATGGCGCCTGTAGCTCCAACCGGGTGGCCCAGGGCGATAGCACCGCCGTTGGGATTGACTTTATCGAGATCCAGTCCCAGGTCTTTGACTACCGCTACAGACTGAGACGCAAAGGCTTCGTTCAACTCAATCAGGTCCAGGTCAGCAACTTTCAGGTTTAGTTTTTGCAGCAGTTTTTTGGTGGCCGGCGCGGGTCCATAACCCATAATCTCGGGCTCGACGCCCGCCACGGCATATCCCTTGATGACCAATACAGCTTTAAGGCCCAATTCTTCCGCCTTTTCTCTGGACATCAGCACTACCGCTCCTGCCCCGTCGTTGATGCCGGAAGAGTTGGCCGCCGTAACCGAGCCGCCGGGCTTAAACGCCGGTTTAAGCTTGGCCAGTTTGTCCAGGGTCAAACCGCTCCTTGGGTGCTCGTCTGTATCAAACATGGTTGTCTGGCCCTTGCCGGCGGATATTTCCACCGCAAGAATTTCGTCCTTGAACTTACCTTCTGCTATGGCTTTGACAGCCTTTTGTTGGCTCAGGAGGGCAAATTCATCCTGTTCCTGCCTGCTGATATTGAACCTTTCTGCCACGTTCTCCGCAGTAACGCCATTGTGGTAGGGGCCCATGGGCCAGGTAAGAATGTCGATGAGGCCGTCTTCAAGCTGGCCGTGGCCCATTCTGTAACCAAACCTGGCACCTTTAACATAATAAGGCAGCTGGCTCATGTTCTCTGTCCCGCAGGCAACCACCACATCCGCATTTCCGGTCTGAATCTGCATCATTCCGTCAGCCAGTGCCTGCAAACCGGAACCGCACTGGCGGTTAAGGGAGTATGCGGTAGTTTCCAGCGGCAGGCCGGCCTTCAGCGAACACATCCTGCCGATAAAGCCGCTCTCGGCAATTTGACCCACATTTCCCACTATCACTTCATCCACCAGACTGTCTTCAATGCCTGCCCTTCTGACCGCCTCACGGATTACCAAGCCGCCCAAATCAGTCTGATGCACGTCCTTTAGGCCGCCACCCATGGAACCAATTGCTGTTCTGGCGCCGCTGATAACCACGACTTCTTTCAATTCCACTCTAATCACTCCCAGATAGTTTCTTCATTGCCCGCGCAAAAGGCTTCAGTTTTCAAATTCCTAAGGCCCGTGGGTTTCGGTTTTCATGGCCCCGCAGCTTTTTCTGATCACGAGATAGGGCTTAATCTGTATAAATTCACCTTTTGGTTCAGCAATGTCTGGTTCATTAATTGCCCGGATTAGAAGTTCAGCTCCCAGTTTCCCCATTTCGTACTTGTGCAGGTGTACCGTTGTTAACGGGATAAGAAACTTGCTGCTGAATTCGATATCGTCACATCCGACTACGGCTACATCCTCGGGGACCCTGTATCCGCTGTCCAGGAAAGCCCGGATTACCCCGAAAGCCATCAAGTCGTTCGCTGCGAACACAGCCTGGGGAATTTCGCCGGATTCAATTATCTTGCGGTATTCTGTGTAGGCATGCTCCTCAGAATAATCACAATAACGGATAAAATCTTCCGGGACAGCAAGGCTCGCCTCCCGCATGGCACGCCTGTAACCTTCTTCCCTGTGGCGGCTGGTAATAAATCTTTGTGCTGCCCCGATAAAGGCAATCTTTTTGTATGCCTGATCTATCATGTGGCGGGTGGCAAGCAGCCCGCCTTCAATGTTGTCGGCAACAACTGCATTGCCTTCAAATCCTTCCGGCCAGCGGTTTACCAGGACCAGCGGTACTTTTTGCTCCTTTAGTTTTATCAGGGTGGGATTGTTGATTTCGTCAACAATCCCCAGCAGCATCCCATCCACACGATGTTCCAGCATGGACTCCAGGCAGGCCCGCTCCCTGTCCTCCTCATCGGCCGTGGTAGAAACGAGAATGTTATAGCCCGCCGCCCGGGCGGCATCTTCAGCACCCAGCACTACCTCGGGATAAAACGGATTGGTAATGTTTCTGACCATAAAACCCAACAGCTTGGTGCGCCTGTTTTTTAGACTCCGGGCCAGCGCATTGGGCCGGTAATCCAACTGGCTTATAGCTGATTGTACCCGCTCCCTCAACTCATCACTGACATAAGCCGAGTTATTAACCACTGCGGACACAGTAGCGATGGATACCCCAGCCAGTTCGGCAACTTTCCTCATCGTAGTCATGTCATCAACTCCATACCTTGTTTTTTCTAAACGCCCTACACCTTCAGGATTGTTAGCTTAAACGGTTTGGCTTCTGGCAGCCGAATAGCTGATTTGGTTAGCCAAATCTATTATTTGTTAGCTAAACGATTAGCTAAACGTTTAGCTGGTTTGATAATCAATATATTTGACATCGTTATCGAAAATCCTTTTTGATTAAACAATTTTTTCTTTCTTCTATCTTTTTTGTATTTGTATTTTGCAGCTGGCAGGCATGCCTTCTGATTGCAATAAAATAAAAAATGGTTGAAAAACAGCTTCTCAACCATCAATCCCTATTTAGGTCCGCAAAATCAGCTTCACTGCCGGGTCAGAAATTCATCATAGTCGTCAAATCTCTCATCAGGCTTGTTCTGCCTGCTGCGCCGCCAAGCAGTGCTTCCCCTGCTGGCATAGAAGTTAACCCCCGCTACACCACCCAAGCCGCCCAGGACTACAGCTATCAGCACTGTTTCCAGCGCCCCCAGCCAGTTAACCGGCAGGAGCACCGCCAGGATCAAAATACCCGTCACACTGTAGGCCGCGCCGGTCAAAGCTCCGTGAATCAGCCCGAGGCTTCTGGCCCGCTGTCCGCCCTTAAAAGCTCCAAACAACACTGAACCGGCCAATCCCAGGTCCACCAGCATGGAGTAGTCTACGCTCTCCACCGCCTGGGCCCATAGAAAGCCAAGGACCAGGGCCACAAAAGTCAGGGCCAGGGCCAGCCCCGCCCCGTATACTACCGCGGACACATTCACCTTTTCCCTGGTCTTGAACTTATCCGCATCCAGGTAGGACGGATAATCATCCAAATAGTTGTCCCCGTAGATGTCGCGTTTCTTCTCTTCCACCAATCTACACCCCCTGCTAAGTTTTTCCTGGTAAATTCTATGCAGCCCGTCCCATTTTATACCGGTATGATTGGGGTTGAGAAATCCTGGTAACCCGTCTATAATGTTTTAACGTCAGTACCTTTCGAGGAGGAACTATGGAATTTGCCCGTTCGCGCCAGCTAAAAGCCGATTTATCCCTGACTTTGGTCACCTTGATTTGGGGCGCCACTTTTGTCACCGTTAAAAGCGCGGTTACCCATATGCAGCCCTTTACTTTTATCGCCGTGCGTTTTCTTGCAGCCAGCCTTTTTCTGCTGGCAGTGTCGCCCGGAAGCTTGATGCGCCTGAACCGGCAAAACCTGAGCGCAGGCTTGCTAACCGGGCTGTTTCTGTTCGCCGCCTACTCTTTCCAGACTATTGGCCTGAAATATACCACGGCATCCAACGCCGGCTTTATCACCGGGCTTTCAGTAGTGCTGGTGCCGCTCCTGGTTGCACTCGCCACCCGCAGCTGGCCGGGCCTGTTTACTTCCCTGGGGGTAGTCAGCGCCACCACAGGACTGGCCCTGCTAACCCTGGGGCCGGGCTTCAGCCCCAACCGCGGGGACTTCCTCGTCCTGTTGTGCGCCGTTAGTGTTGCCCTCCAGATCATGGCCGTAGCCCGTTTTGCCCCTCAACATGACCCAACTGTCCTGGCCCTTGTCCAGATCTCTGTGGTAGCGGCAGCGTCAGGCCTCGCTGCCCTGATTTGGGAACCTCAGCCACCGGTGTTCACGAGCGAAGTGTGGGTTGGTCTTCTGGTAACTGCCATTCCAGCCACTTCCCTGGCCTTTCTGGTTCAGACCAGGATGCAGCAATTCACCACCCCCACCCGTACTGCCATAATTTTCGCCGCCGAACCGGTCTTCTCCGCCGTCTTTGCCTACTTCTTTGCGG
>JAJYNB010000160.1 GCA_021786555.1 Bacillota bacterium
AGTCCATGCGGGCGCGCTGATTTTGGAGCCGGGCCTGACAGAAGCCGACTTTGCCGAACTGCAGCAAGCCGGGGTCTGGCTGGTGGGAGAAGTTGGCCTGGGTGGAGTGCGCAAACCTGAGGACGCCGCACCCATGGTGGCATGGGCCCACAAGTACGGCTTTAAAGTTGCGATGCATACGGGCGGGACGTCAATACCCGGAAGTTCTACCATTACCGCAGAAGATGTGCTGGCTATCAAACCGGATGTTGTCTCTCATATCAATGGCGGGACTACAGCTGTGGCTCCAAGTGAAATTGAAAAGATTATTGAGCTAAGCGATTTCGCAATAGAAGTGGTCCAATGCGGCAATCAAAAGGCAGCTCTCCAGGCAGTACAAATCTTAACTTCCCGTAACGAACTGGGGAGATTGATTATGGGCAATGATGCCCCTTCCGGCACCGGTGTTATACCCCTGGGAATGCTGCGAAACCTGGCATTTATAGCTTCTGTCGGAGGAATGGAGCCAGCAGCTGCCATCGCGGCGGCCAGCGGTAATACGGCGCGGGTGTTCGGGCTGCCTACGGGTGTAATCGAGCCAGGCCGGGATGCGGACCTGGTGCTGATGGATGCGCCCATGGGCTCTTTTGGCAGGGATGCGCTGGAAGCACTGATGGTTGGAGATCTTCCGGGTGTAGCCATGGTGGTAGTTGACGGTGAAGTCAAAGCGAGTATCAGCCGGAACACACCGCCGCCAACCAGAAAACCGCTGGTGAAATAACCACAGAGGAGATGTTATGTTAAATCTCAGCGCTTATTATCAACCCGATTCCTTGGCCGAGGCACTGGCATTACTTACACATTCCGGGGGGGAATTGCGACCACTGGCAGGGGGGACCGACTTGGTTCCTGCCTTAGCCAAGGGAGAAACGCACCTTGACGGTTTGGTGGATTTGTGCAAGATTCCTGAACTACGAGGGATCAGCCGGGTTGATGATCAGATTAGGATTGGCAGTCTGTCAACTTTTCGGGACATAGAGAATTCACCGTTACTGCAACCGGCATCGCTGCTGAGGGAGGCGGCCGCTGCAGTGGGGTCACCCCAGATACGCAGTCAGGGAACCATTGGCGGTAACATCGCCAATGCATCTCCAGCGGCTGACACCGTCACGGCGCTGGTAGCTCTTAAGGCCTTGGCCACACTTGAGTCTGCAGCCGGGTCAAGAAGTGTGCCGGTGAGTGAACTTTTATGCGGAGTCGGGAAAACAAAGATACGGCCCGGGGAAGTAATCAAAGAAATTCTGTTTCAAGTCCCACCGCAGGGGAGCTCGAGCGGCTTTATCAAGTTAGGCCGCCGCAAGGCTCTGGCTATCGCCAGAATGAACCTGGCCATCATCATTACGGTAGAAGCGGGAAGAATAAGCCGGGCCCGGGTTGCTTTAGGGGCTGTAGGGCCGAACCCGAGCCGCCGGCCGGCCCTCGAGCTCGTGCTGATAGGGCAAGAACAGTCCTTGCCGCTGATTGACACATTTATTATCGCAGCCGAGAAAGAAGTCAGCCAAATGCTCGGTACCCGGCCTTCGGTCTCCTACAAGCGGGAAGCGGTAAAGGGAATTGCCAGGGAATTACTACATAGGTTGTTCTTCGGAACCGGACAGGTGGTGGGTTAAATGGACCTGTTTCAGCTTGAAATGAAGGTTAACGGCGAAGCGGTTAGTGTGCCTGTGAACCCCGGCCTGCGGCTGTTAGATGTGCTGCGTGATGTCCTGCACTTAAGCGGGACCAAGGAAGGCTGCGGTGAAGGAGAGTGCGGCGCGTGCTCAGTGATTATCGACGGTGAGCTGGTGGATTCCTGTCTGGTTTTGGCTCCTCAGGCGCATAACAGGGAAATTATCACTATCGAAGGAATCAGCGCAGACGGGGAGCTTGACACCCTGCAAAGTGCCTTTCTTGAGGCCGGAGCGGTCCAGTGCGGCTATTGTACGCCGGGAATGATTTTGGCTGCGAAAGTACTGCTGAGTAAAAACCCCAAGCCTGGCCGGCAGGATATAGCCCGGGGCATAGCGGGCAACCTGTGCCGATGTACCGGTTACGCCAAGATCATCAAGGCCGTGGAACTGGCCGCAGCCGGGCTGCAGCAGAAGGAAGGTGAGGCCGGTGTCTGAAACCAGTATAGTTGGCAAGACAGTGCTGAGGGTGGATGGCCCGGCAAAGGTTCGCGGTGAAAGCCGGTATGGGGCCGATATAGATATCCCGGGAGCGCTTTTTCTTAAGGTTCTACGTAGTGAGGTGCCCCATGGCTTGGTCAAACGGATTGATGCAGCGGAAGCATTGAAGATTCCGGGAGTAGTCAGGGTTTTTACCCATGCGGATGTGCCAGGGGAAAACAGCTACGGCATCATTGTCAAGGATCAGCCCGCTTTAACGGACAAGGTGCGCTTTCGGGGAGATGCTCTGGCTCTGGTGGCGGCGGAAACGGATGTGGCGGCCAAAAGGGCTCTGGAAGTTATCAAAGTGGAAATTGAAGAACTCCCGCCATTATATGATGTCTGGGCGGCGATGGACGAGAAGGCCCCGGAGATTCACGCTAAGGGAAATATTCTTACCGTAAGCCGGGTTAAAAAGGGAGATGTTGATGCGGCCCTTGAGACAGCCGCAGTGGTGGTCAGCCGGCGCTATACCACCCAAAGGGTTGAGCATTGTTATATCGAAACGGAAGCCGGGGTTGCCTACATGGATGACGATACCCTGGTAATCAAAGCAGGGACCCAGAATCCGCATTATGACCGGCGCGATGTCTCACGGGTCTTGGGCCTGCCCATTAACAGGGTCAGGATAGTTCAGTCCGCAACGGGCGGTGGGTTTGGCGGGAAACTGGATATCTCTGTCCAGTGTTTTCTGGGTCTGGCGGCCCTGAAGCTTGGCCGCCCGGTCAGAATCGTGTATGACCGCCGCGAATCCATTATTGCCACGGGTAAACGTCACCCCTTCTTTGTCGAGTACACTAGCGCTGCCACTAAAGAGGGCAAGCTGCTTGCAGTTAAGGCGAAAATCGTCGGGGATACAGGTGCTTATGCGTCCTATGGTCCTGCCACCCTGAACAGGGCAGCAGTACACGCTACGGGGCCCTACGAAGTACTCAATGTGGATATCAAAGCGCTTTGTGTCTATACAAACAATCCCTTCAGCGGGGCAATGCGCGGTTTCGGCACGCCGCAAATGGCGTTTGTCGCCGAGAGTCAGATGGATCTTCTCGCCCAGGCTCTACAGCTTTCTCCCTTGGAAATCCGCCGCCGCAATGTCTTGCGTCCGGGTTCTCTCACCGCCACAGGCCAAAGGCTGGATAAAAGTGTGGGGATAGGCGCAACTTTGGAGGCCGCTTGGGAGAAGGCCTGCCAGGTAATGCCGGGCTTAGGGGGTGAAGCCAGATGAAAAAACACGGTTATGGCATTGGCAGCATGTGGTACGGCATTGGCAGCACCGCGGCTACCAATCCTTCTGGCGCTTTTGTGGATTTTCTCGATGATGGAACGGCTATTGTCCTGAGCGGCTGTGCCGAAATCGGGCAGGGGTCCACGACTGTGCTGGCCCAGATAGCGGCGGAAACGCTGGGTGTGGACTTGGAGGATGTGGCAGTTATAACCGCAGATACCGGGGTAACGCCTGATGCGGGACCTTCTTCCGCTTCAAGGCAGACCTATATCTCCGGCAATGCCGTGAGGCTGGCTGCCGAGAAGGCGAGGGAGCAGGTAGTAGCCAAAGCGGCGGAACTGCTGGACCTGGATCCAGTGGACATTAGGCTAAGACATGGCCAAGTGTGGTACGAAGCAGAGCCTACCGGCCGGACGATTAAAGACATTATCGCCCAGTGC
The DNA here is from genome assembly GCA_021786555.1 of Bacillota bacterium. Lineage (GTDB taxonomy): Bacteria > Bacillota > Desulfitobacteriia > Desulfitobacteriales > JAJXUE01 > JAJZPO01. Next base: position 3,852 of record JAJYNB010000160.1, read on the forward strand.
CGGGGGGAAGGAATTCTGACCTTGGGACACGGATCGTTTAACCCGGTCACAACCAACCTGGATCCGGCAACGGGTCAGGGTACGCCCTATGCCACATACGCCTTCGCCACCCAGATCGCTGAAGTGGACGTGGACACCGAGACGGGGATTGTCGAGGTCAAAAAAATTGTAGCGGCCCATGATGTAGGCACCGCGGTAAACCCGCAAAACGTTGAGGGCCAGATAGAGGGCGGGTGTTCCATGGGAATCGGCTATGCCCTATTGGAGGAAGTGGCGGTTAAAGACGGTAAGATACAAAACCCCGGCCTCTCCAGTTATCTTATCCCTACCGCATTGGATATGCCGGAAATTTTCCCTGTAATAGTAGAAGCCACGGAACCGAGCGGACCTTACGGGGCAAAGGGTGTAGGTGAACCGGCCCTGGTGCCGACAGCTGCAGCCATCGCCAACGCGGTAGCGGACGCTTTGGGTATTCGCCTGTACGACCTTCCGCTGACTCCGGAAAGGGTAGTGGCAGAGATTAAAGCTCTGGACAGCCTGAAGCCGGAGTAACGTTCATGACCGTCCAGGTCACTCGGAAGCATGAAATAATAATGTGGTTGGAGGCCTATCCGATGGTTAAGGTTGAACTGGAATTATGTAACGGTTGTGGCTTGTGTGTGCGGGACTGCCCGGTAGGATGCATAACCGTCGCAGACAAAAAGGCCATTATCGGAGCTGGGTGCTCGGCCTGCGGCGTTTGCACCAAGGTATGTCCCAAGGGAGCTGCGCAAAAGGTTGAAGAGGTTGTGCCAAACACCATCACCTGCACTTCATGCCCGGTGCAGTGCCAGATTCAGGCAGGTTTCAACGGTGCTTGCCTACGCTATACCAATCAGAGCGGCACTTTGGTTCGCAACCGGGAGCTGGTGGACACCGTCCCGGAGCCCGGGTATCAGGCGCGGGAGATTGACTGGCCTTTGATAACAGCAATCGGTGCAGGAACAGAATACCCTGATCCTCGTCCGGCCCCCTATATTGTGCAAGGCCGCCGGGGAGATATCGAAGTGGTGACCGTAGTTACGGAAGCGCCTTTGAGCTACAGCGGTATCAAAGTTAAAATAGATACTAATTTCCACATCGGAGAAGAGGGAGCCAAAGTCCGGCGCGACGGCCGGGTGGTCGGCATGGTGGATACGGAAGAATATGGCTCAAAAATGCTCAGCATTGGCGGCGCCAATCTCCTGACAGGCAGTTCCGGCTTCATCGCGGCCCGGACCATTGTGGATATCGCCAATGGGCGGCGTGTAATCTTGAAAGTGGACAGCGGCAGCAAACTGGAGCTGCAGGTAGGCTGCCGCCCGGTAATTGACGGCGAGGAAGACACTACCATGCGGGTAGGCTGCGGCAGCGCTACTGTCGGTCTTTTTGCCACCCACCTGAAAGGGGCAGTGGATGAGGCTATCATCCTCGACCACCATATCGTGGGACTGTTTTCGGAACACCGCGCCGGCCAGGAGGTTGGGATGACTTACAGCGGTGTGGTGCCGACGGGGAGGAAAAGTACCGATGGCCGGTATTTCGGTGACCACGGCATTGGCTGGGGCGGGACCGCTATAACGAACCCGCGTGACGCCATTAAATCTATCAACATGAAGATCGCCAGAGCAGGGATGCGCATCTTGGTTACCGAGACCACTGCTCGAAAGGCTGCCTTATTTGAAGTGCAGCAGGACGGCGGTGTGCAGGAAGTTTTCCTCACACCGGAAGTTAAAGGCGTTATCCAACTGATTGCCTCCAACTGCGAAGAGGCACGGGTTTCGGCCATATATACCGGAGGCACCGGGGGCTCAGCCCGGGCAGGAGTCACTACCCTGCCCGTTGAACTGACCCGGGCGGTACACCGTGGAGAAGTGAAACTGAGTATCGGCGGAGCCCCGGCCATGCTCCTCCCCGGCGGCGGCATCAACTTTATGGCGGATGTGGAAAAGGTGGTCGCCCCTGATGCCTTTTACTGGACGCCTACACCTGCCACCATCGCCCCCGTGGAATATACCATGGAGCTTAAGACCTATGAACGCATCGGCGGCCATTTGTCCCGCCTGCGCCGCGCTCAGGATTTGGTGGGCGGCGATTGATGTTTAGGCTGCTTGACCATTACAAGGCATTACTTGATATCGGCCCGGTCCAGATGAGCATCGCAGCCGAGCGGCGAGGGGAGCCTCTGGGGCGGGAGTGGCGGAAACTGGAGGAATTGGTGTCCGGCTGGTTGGCAGACATTCAACGCTATCTGCCGGAAGTCAGAAAGCCCTGGACAGAGATGAACAGTACAAGCGGTTACCCTAAAGCTGTGCAGAGAATGTACGCGGCAGTCAGCTCAACCGGGGAACCCGGCCTTACCCCCATGGCCGCAGTGGCGGGCACTATAGCAGGGCTGGCCCGGGACTACCTGGTGGAACAAGGGGCCGGCAAGGTCTTGGTTAATAATGGCGGTGACATTGCCATTTACCTGGGCAGAGAGGAAAGAACCCGGGTAGGTGTGACCCCTCGCCTCGGTGCAGCGCCTTCCCATTATCTTGAGCTTAGGGCCGGTTCCCCTGTAGGTGGAATTGCCACCAGCGGACAGGGTGGGCGCAGTTTTACCCTGGGGATTGCGGACGCAGCGGTAGGAATTGCCGCCAGTCCTGAGGTTGCCGATGCCTGTGCCACGGTACTAGGCAATGCGGTAAATGTGGAATCCATACTAATTGAACGGCGGCCGGCACGGGAGATAGATCCGGCTACGGATATCCCCAACCTGATGGTTACAACAGCAGTGGGGCCGCTGCCAGAGGAAATGAGGGCAGAAGCTCTAGAGCGGGGGATGCAGAAAGCCCGCCAATTGGTAGATGGTAAACTCCTGTTGGGAGCGGTACTGTTTCTAAACGGGGAAATGCGCCAGTATCCTGACGGCATGGTTTGCCCGATAGAATAATCTTGGTAATTTGATAGGAGTGGAACACTATGACAGAAAAGGCAATTGTACTAAGGAATTACATTAACGGTCAATGGATTGAGTCCAAGACAGGGGAATTCGCCGAGGTAAGAAATTCCGCCACCGATGAGGTCATCGCCCTATGCCCGATGTCCTCGAGAGAGGAGGCCGACATGGCGGTAGGCGCGGCCAGGGAGGCGTTCTGGAACTGGCGCACTACTCCGGTACCGGAGCGCGTGGAATACATGTTTGCGCTGCGGCAGAAGATGGTGGAACACAAACAGGAACTGGCGGGGATTATCAGCTCCGAACACGGTAAGCTGCACCGGGAAGCCCTGGATGAGCTGACCCGCACCCTACAGTATGTGGAGGACGCCTGCACAGTCACCCAGACCATGAAAGGTTCCTTTACTGAAGATATCGCCCACGGTGTGGATGAATACTTTATCCGGGAGCCCTTGGGTGTATTTTTGGTACTGCCCCCCTTTAACTTTCCGTCCATGATCCCCATGTATTTTGTCTGGGCTATAGCCACGGGCAACACAGTGGTCATCAAGTCCAGCAGCATCTGTCCCATGACCATCCAGCGGATCACAGAACTGGCGGAAGAGTGCGGTTTCCCCAAAGGGGTAATCAACCTGGTCCATGGCAGCGGCGGCGGAGTGGGTGATTATCTGGTAACCCATCCGGATATAGTTGGCGTAAGTTTTGTGGGGTCATCCAAAGTAGGGCTGGACATCTACCGCATGGCTACGAACAGCGGCAAGCGGGCTCAGGTCCAGGGCGGCGCTAAGAACCACGCAGTAGTGATGGAAGACGCGGAAATTGATGAAGCGATTAAAAATGTGATAAGTTCCTGTTTCGGGCATATCGGGGAAAGGTGTTTTGCGGTCTCAAATGTGCTGGTGGCAGAAGAGGTTTATGACGAGTTCAAAGAGAAGTTTCTGGCTGCGGCCCGGGAACTTAAGGTAGGCCCGTCCAGCGATAACGAGGCCAAGCTGGGTCCGGTGGTGAGCAAAAAGCACCTGGGCAAACTTTTGGAAGAGATCGAACACGGGGTCCAGGAAGGAGCTAAGTTGATCATGGACGGCCGGGGTGTGAAGGTAGAAGGATACCCCAACGGATATTTCCTGGGTGCGACGATCTTTGAAGCGGAACCTGGTATGCATGTGTTTGAGGAAGAGATCTTCGGTCCGGTGCGCTGCCTGAAGAAGTTCAGCGACCTGGATGAAGCTATCAGGATCATCGAGCAGAACCCTTACGGCCACACGGCGGTGATCTATACCGAATCCGGCGCCTATGCCAGAGAATTCATCCAAAGATGTGAGGTAGGCCAGATAGGCGTCAACATCGGGACCCCGGCGCCTATCGGCTTTTACCCTGTGGGAGGGCGCAAACTGTCCTTCTATGGCTCCAGCCGGGGCCGGGCCAACGACGCCATTGACTTCTATACGGACAAAAAAGTGGTGGTGAGCCGCTGGTTGAAACGGAAAGCGGCCAAGGCCAGCGGCACAGGGGTTCCAGTCAACTGGTAATGATTTTTAGGGGTTATCCGCCGGGGTTGTACATCAATACTCCCGGCGGATACAGAAATGGAAAGGGGGGATTACACGAAAAACTTTCACTGAAAATTTAAAAGGTTAAGAAAGGGGGATTAATCGAAAATGAACATTTCTCAGAGATTGGAACGGCTGCCTGTAACCCGCACCCTTTGGAAGGTCTTATTATTAACCGGATTAGGCTGGCTTTTTGACGCCATGGATCAGGGCATGGTAGCCGGAGTTATGGCAGCTATCGGCAAAGACTGGCACCTGGTTCCGTCCCAATTAGG
>JAJYNB010000274.1 GCA_021786555.1 Bacillota bacterium
CTGAAAAGCTATGTCTTCTTCGCTCAACTCATTCAGGTTAAGTTTTGCAGCAAGGCACAAAGCCTTGAGTCCTGGCCTGGCGCCCTTGTGCAGCAAGGGGAGACCCAACTGCAGCAGATAGCGGTTTTCCCCCAGAAGTGGAACCACATCGGCCACAATGGCCAGGGCGGTCAGGTCCAAGAATTCTCGCGCTTCCTCTGCCCGGCCCACGCGTTCCAGGACCGCCCTGGCCAACATATAAGCCACCCCCGCGCCGGGCAAATGCCTGGCCGGGTGCCCCTGGGGCAGGAGCTGAGGATTGACTATCTCATCCGCCGGGGGGAGCTCAGGCGGTAAAAGGTGATGGTCCGTGACCAGGACATTAAGCCCCAGTTCTTTGGCCAGGGCCACTTCCTGCAGATTGGAGATGCCGCAGTCGCAGGTCAAAATCAGCCGGACCCCTGTATCCGCCAGTTCCCGCACCACTTTCGCGTTCATCCCGTATCCTTCGCTGAACCTGTCCGGCACATGGTACTGTACATCGGCCCCGAGTCGGCGCAGCAGCGAAACCAGCAGGGCTGTGGACGTAACACCATCGGCATCATAATCCCCATAGACGCAGATTTTCTCACCCCTGCCAACTGCCTCGAGCAGAAATTCCGTGGTTTCCCTCATGCCTGGCAGTTCCCGGGGTTGGGTGGGGACATAAAAAGCCGGGTCCAAGAAGGCCCGTACCTCATTCTCCTCGCTGATTCCCCGTTTGGCCAAAATTCCTCTGGCCAGATTTTTTATTGCCAAATCCACCATGACCCTCACCTCTGCCGCTAGGATGCAGGGACAATGCCGCCATCCTGCCTATCCGGCTCTAAAAGGCCTAAATACACCACCGGTTACAGCGGCGCGATTTCTGTGATGCTGTCCCAGTCCAAGTCCAGGTCGGCGTCTTCCTCTTCCACATCCACCTCTGCGGCCCGCTCACCAAGGCAGACCGGCGAGTATTCGCAGTGACGGCAGCGCTTGCCATCGGTCGTAGCAAAAAACTGGTCGGTATCACGCAAAACAATTTCCTCTACCAGCTTTTGCAGATACTCTTCGTCCTGGGCAAACAGTTTGCGTGAATAGGGCAAAACAACCGGCATCCCAGGGTGCCGGGGATTCCAGTAGAGCATGGTAACCGCTTCCGGCTCAACCTTCCCGTAGGGTGAGCAAGCTGCACCGGCGGCGCAGGCCAGGTAACGGTACACAACAGTCTGCAGGTGCTTGCGCCAGTATTCCTGTTTGGGAACGGAATCACTGGTCTTCCAGTCATAGATCATCACCCTGCCGCCAGGGGCAAAAGCCAGCAGGTCAAATTTGGCCATCAGCTTCATACCCCCGCTGTTTTGCCGCAGCTCCTGTTCCGGCTGGAAAACTATAGCAGGGTCGAAAGGACGAAACTTGGACAGCCGCCTGAGCCAATCCTGCAGCCCTTCGTCCCCGACCAGGGTGTAATCTGTTTCTTCCCCGCTGCTGAAATACCGTTGAGCCAGGAGGTGAAACAAGCGTCCCCGCTCCATGGCCTCCTTGCCCGAGGCGTCCAAGGCCCAGCTGCCGGGCCAGAACAGCCCGTCCAGGTAGCGGCGGCGGAACTTAAGTTGGCAGTTAAGGAATGCCCCCAGCGCGGACTGGCTAAAAAATAGTTCCTTAAGCCTGCTGCCCATATTTGGCCGCCTCCCCCGCCATGAAATTTTGCAAAGCCCGCAGAGCCTGGCCCGGACTCTGCTTCCTGTCATAGGCATCCACATCATGATAGCTAAGCAAAAGATTTTTTCTGGCCCTGGTAACAGCCACATACAGGAGCCGCAGCCTCTCGGAAATCTCCGCCAATTTGGCAGTTTCCACAGGATCAGCAGCGGTACTCCTGCCCAAAGCAAGGTCCAATTCTGCCTTCATGACGGCAAGAGGGTTGCGCTTGACCTCTTGTAAGTACCATAAATCACTGCGGAATTTGTCCTGCGTGCTGGAAGGATACTCTGCAGCGGTGACACCGGGAATAAACACCGTATCCCACTCCAGGCCCTTGGCCTTATGGGCTGTGAGCAGGGTGATAACGCCCGGCCGGGGTATGAAACCCTTCTGGTCATAGACAACCCGGGCAAAGTGTTTGAGGGAGTCTTCGATCCGCGGCAGGTCCCTTGCAATGTCAATCAGCTTCCAGGCCGGGTTTTCACCCACCCGCTGTTTGACCAGCAGGGCCAGGTTGTTGGCAATTTCCAGCTGTTCCTCCGCCAAATCCAAATCCTCCGCCAGGAGGAGCACCAGGTCTTCCGGGGCTAGGCTGATGCTGGCCTGCAGCCAGTCCCTGAGCCGTGCCAGGGCAGAAACAAATCGGGCGTAGACCTCCTGCTCCCATAGTTCATCGGGCAGGTCAAGCCACGGAAGGACCCCTCCAACTGGATACAGCACTTCTTCCAGCTTATATCGTTCAAATAGTTGGGCAAGGCTCTTCGCGGTCTCCTCCGCCACGCCCGCTAGGAGCACCCTCTCCAAGAGCGGCGTTAGATATTCCACTTTATGGGGTTGGACCAAGTAGTCCAGGACAATTTTAATGTCGAACACTGTCCCGCTGCGGTTTTCACGGACCTTTCCCACTTCCTCAAACTCCGCTCCCAACTGCAGCAGCTTTTCAGAGATTTCCTGCTGCATTAGCCGGGTCGGTACCAAAATAGCCAGGGTATTATCCGGGTTTTTTTCAACCTGGCGCCAGGCCAGCCGTGCCACGCCGGAAATTTCCTCCTGCCTGTTTCGGTACCTTTTGACCGCCAGGGTATAGCCGGCAACTTCAGGGTTGGGGTAAGGGTCGCCCTCAGATACCGGGTTGATGTACTGCTGTTCCAAAGCTCCACGGCACTGGACCTGGGGGTGTTCCTTTCCCGTCCACTTCACCAGATAATTAGCCAGGTCAATGACCTGCCGGGTGCTGCGGCTGGAGCACAGAATCCGTTGATGGAGCACATCTTCCCGGACGCAAAAACTGCGGAAAATCTCAGGCTCGGCCGCGGTGAAAGTTCCTAAAATGGCCTGGTTGGAGTCCCCCACCCTGATCAGGTTGCCCTTTTCACCTGCCAGAAGGTGCAAAATCTTTTCCTGCAGGGGATTAGAGTCCTGAGCCTCATCCTCGAAAATATAGGTCCAGCGCTGCTGCAGCCGGGCTAAAACTCCCTCGTCCTCCTGCAGCAGCCGCAAGGCCTGGGCAATCAGGTCGTCAAAGTCCAGGAGGCCCTGGGCCCTCAGCGCCTTTGCATATTCCAGATACACTTCAAGGGACCAAGCCAGGAAAGACCCGGCATCCAACCGTCCTAAGAGTTCAGCGGCGCCTGATAGGTCTATGCCCCGGGTCTTTATGTAGCTCAAGGCTTGCTTGAAGAAGTGGGGCAGATCTCTCTCTCGCCACCTGCCCAATGCCCGCTGCTGCCAGCTGCCCTCCCGGTTTACTTTTAGCGCCGCCTGCCAGCGCAGAGGGTCGGCACCCAGCCAGCGGGCGGATACATCCCGTACTATTTCAGTTTGGGCCGGCTCGTCCAGAACCTGGAACCCTTCATTGATTAGCAGAAACTCCGGCTTTTCCTTCAGAATGGCCATGGCCAGGGAATGAAGGGTCTTGACTTCATAGCCCTTGCTGCGGGGCAGCCCCCTTTCTTCCAGACAGGCGGCAATGCGGGAGCGAAAATTGGCTGCAGCGGAATTCATGGCTGTCACAATCAGGATTTCCCCCGGTTTAGTCCTGTCCTCAGCAATAAGCTCCGATGCCAGGTGGGCCAGGACTGTGGTTTTTCCCGCCCCTGGGACAGCAGGTACTGCCAAAAGTCCCCCCCGGTAAGCGGCTACTTCCCTCTGCCCGGGCCTTAAATCAATCACTCCAACTCACCCCCTGCTCCTCAAGCCATTGGGCCAGTTGACCGTCCTGTTCATAACCCCGGCTGCTGAGGAAACTGGAAGCGGTATACAATCCTGCACCACACTTGCCTAATAATCCCTGAACCAGACCTGCCAGCCTGTTAAGGCGAATCTCCTGGTCTTTCCGGTCATCCCACACCCTTTCCCAACGGCGCGAAAGAACATGAGGGTTGGTCAGTTCCTTGGCGTTCCCCCTCAGCCACTGCTCCCCTGCCACATCCAACCAGAACTGGTATTTCACCGGTCTCACGTAGGGGGAGAGCAAAAAAGCATAGGGAGTTGCCAGGATTATTTTACCCGTATTGTCCGGCGGGCGAAACAGGGTCTCAGCAGCCAAAGTCCCGCGCAGCACCATGTGCAGGAAACCACGGTCCAAATCAAACTCTTCAGCCACAGGATAGCGCCCCATGACTTTGTAAAACTTGGTCACTGAATCAATCACCTGGCGGCAAGCCAGGAGGTCATACTCCCCTGGCAGAAGAGGAGCCAAAAGTTCACCGAACGCTTGCTGAAATAAGGTGTCCAGCCCGGGTTTTTCCTGTCGGCGCTGTTCCAGCCAGTTTTTCAGGTGCTGGTATTGTTCTGTATTGCGAAAGCCCAGGCGGGTGCGCAGTGCTGAATTATCCGGGTCAGGCAGTTCCAGTTTCTGCCGGAAGATGCTTTCTGCCAGCAAAGCGCTGCGCACTGGGTCCAGTTTAAGCAGAAGGCTCAAGGTCTGGACCAAGCCGGAAAAGTTCACTTCCAGCCGCCACTCGGGGTAGACCAGGAGGGCCAGGCTAACTAAAGCTTGGGCAAAAGGCTGGTCCAACAGGCGTTTGCCCCGGGTCAGGTTGACCAGAGGAATGCCCTTTTGGGCCAGGCATCGTCCTAGAGTAAACTCCATCACCTTGTCTACAGTAGGTGCCAGCACGGCGATTTCCCCCGGTTCCACCCCCTGGGCTATCAACTCAAGAACCCTCCTGCCGGTCTCAGTCAACATCTCTCCCCGTAGTTGGGTGCGCACCTGACCTTTTAAAAGCGTGGGAGTGCCCGGCTCCACCGCTTCCCCTCCCCTTATCCGCTCCGCCAGCGCGGAGGCATAAGCTGAAATCTCCGGAGTGCTGGAAAAAGAGTCTTTCAGCTCTTCCACCTGGCAGCGGGGAACTATACGCTCCGCCGCCCCTACCGGGTCGGCGCCAAAAAAGCTGGCATACCCACCCTGGGGGTTGTATGCCAGATAGGCTTCCTGCACCGTGTCCATGAGTTTTGATATCAGGTCCTGGGCCGCCGGTACGCTCTCTTCCAGGTTGTCCACCAGCAAATACTTCCAATTCCCGCCCATCCTACCAGCGTACGCAGCTTCAGGCAGTAGGCGGGTGTTAAACAGTTCTATGGCGAGCGAGTAGTCCAGGCAGCGCGATGTTAGGCAGTGGCGGCGGAAGAGCTGCATCAGTTCCAAGGCATCGCGAAAAGCCCTGGCTTTGTCCCGGTCCGCACCAGCCATACTACCCAGCCGCATACCTGTCTCCCCCAGGCTAAGCCCGTTGATGGCGGCCTGATTCAAATTATCAATCAGTTGGATGGCTATCTGCTGCGACGTAGCCCGGACCGCGGGAAAATACCCTTCGGCCCGGTATCTGTCCACCAGTAGTCCCATTAGATAGTGAGCGGTCTCGGTAGTCATAAACACTGGCTCCAGGCAGCTCCCGCCCTGGGGCAGGCCGGCATCCAACTGCGGCCAAAGTCCCATCACTTCCCGTTGGGCCAGGCCAAAATAGGTGAATATGTTTAGGTTGCCGCCCACTGGCAGGGTAATCCGGCTCCGCCAATCGGAAACAGACGCGGCGTTAACGGCCAGAACCAGAATTTCTCCCGTTTTTACTCCCCGCTGGACCAGGCGGTGGTAGACCTCCAAGAGCCTGGAGGTCTTGCCTGAACCCACTGGTCCCACAAATACTTTCATAGTGCAAGCCCCGTCCAGAGAAAAGATGTTACCTTGCTTATGTTCAACACGGGTCTGCTGAATTCCTGTTCCAGGCAGAAGCGGCCGGAACGTTCCGAAGAACCCGGATATAAAAAAAACCGGGTTTAAAACCAGGCTTGCACTAAAAATGAGGTTCGGGAGAACCCAAACCTCATGCGATTTACTTGGTTGCGGAGGTGGGATTTGAACCCACGACCTTCGGGTTATGAGCCCGACGAGCTACCGCTGCTCCACCCCGCGACAGATAATTCGTACTTCGAAATTAATTGTATACTTTTTACAGTCCTTTGTCAAGTAACTCAACAAAAGAAATCAAAAACTGACAAAGCAAAATCTTATGCCGGAAGGTCAATCCCCGCCACCTCTGCAGCTGGACTTTCCCAGAGCAGACCAATTACCTTGCCTACGGCAGCCGCATCTCCGCTGGTATAAAATACTTCCTTACCCGCGGCTATGCGGAGATTATCCAGGGAGGAGAGAGCCAGGATCCTGGCCACCTGCCTGGCAACTGCCTCGCCCGAGTCGATTACCGATACCCCGGGGCCAACCATTTCCTCCACCAAAGGCCTTAAAAACGGGTAATGGGTGCAGCCCAAAACCACGCTGGTGGACCCCTGCTGTAAGAGCGGTATGAGGTAGCGATCCAAGAGCGGCCTGGCGTCGGTAAAGCGGCCCTGCTCAATTACCTCCACCAGTCCCGGACAGGGTTGAGTGATTACCTCCACACCATCGCAGAACCGGTCAAGCAAGGAATTAAAACGCTCGCTAGCCAAGGTAACACCTGTAGCCAGCACCCCTACTTTGCCATTTTTACTCAGGGCCGCCGCAGGCTTAACAGCAGGTTCCACTCCAACCACGGGCAGCTGCAGTTCCAGCCTCAAGGAATCCAGCCCAGCTGCAGAAGCAGTATTGCAAGCCACCACCAGGGCTTTGGCTCCGCGCGCCTTTAGAAATCGGCCAATAGCCAGACTTCTTTCGCGGATGAATTGGGGTGGCCTTCCCCCATAGGGGCAGTAAGCTGAATCGGCAAAATACAACAGGTCCTCGTTGGGCAGGAGTTTGCGAATTTCTTTTAAAATGGACAGGCCGCCCACACCGGAATCGAAAACTCCAATGGGGCTCGGGTTAGACATTTTTGGTCACCTCTTAAGACTAGTCTTACCACCGCTTCATTGTACTAGACATATTTTTGCGGGTCAAGCAGCTAATTGCACACCTGATTTCGTACCTATAGGATTAAAACCAGACAGAATCTTTCAGGGTAAACAATTGTTTTAAAATAATTTACCCTGAAGAGAGGGAAACCTAACTACTGCAAACAATTTATCAAAGGAGGTTTCCCTAATGTTATGTGCCGAAGTATCTCTTTACCCGCAAAAGACCAATAACGCCAGCCAGGTCATCAACAGCGCCATTCAGAGCTTGACCGGTCAAACCCTCGAGTACAAAGTCGGTTCTTTAAGCACCCATATTCACGGCACCGATGAGCAAGTATGGACAGGCATGAAACAGCTTTATGAACAGGCCAAAAACTCCGGTGAAATCAGCATGGTAATCACCATGTCCAACGCTGTGCACTAAACCCAGTACTTGTGATGAACAGGCCCACCCGTCTGGGGACAGGGGAAGGCCCGGCCCTACTCCCCTAACAGTGCTGCCATTTCCACCGCTTCCGGGACTTTGCCAGGACCACCTGGGAAAACCCACTAGCCCCATTCCAAGGAATGGGGCTGTATAAATTAGCAGGGGAACAGCAGCCGTATTGCCGGGAGGGGAGTTTTTGGTAACGTGGCTAACGCTCCAGTTTCGGCCAGTTCTCAGACTCCCCCAGGCCCAACAAAGCATAGAGCAGGCTTTGAATGGCTAGGGAATGACGGATTTTGCCACTGTTAATCAGAGGAATTATTTCTTTGAGGGAAACAAGTTCCAAACTAATGTCTTCAGTGGAGTCCAATTCCTGTTCCCCTCGTCTGGCAGCTCCCAATGCAAGAAAAAAATGGCAATAGTTATCCTGGATGGCCGGATTGACTTCAACTTTTCCCAGGTAGATTATCTTTTCGCTGTCATAGCCTGTTTCCTCCGCCAGTTCCCGCCGTACCGCCGCCAAAGGCTCTTCTTCAAAGGAGTCCAGGGTACCGCCTGGAATCTCCAGGGTCTCGCTCCCTATGCCCCAGCGGTACTGACGAATCATGACCACCTGACCATCGCTGGTTACAGGTACGACATTGACCCAATCTTTAAATTTAAGCCGGTAAAACGTATGCTCCAGATTTCTCTCCCGATGGGTGCAATGGTCAGCTATTAAGCTCATGAAGGGAGACTCAAACTCGCTCCTGGTATCCAGAACCTTCCATTTGTTTTCCATAAAGCAACCCTCTACCTTTCTCAACCGGATAAAGCATATAGGGATGCCCCGACAAGCAACCCCGGTGCTGCGGCAATAATACTGTCAAGCACAGCCCCGCCAAGACAATCGGATAGGTACATTGGCTTAGCAAAATTACCAACTGTTGACTCACAGTTTTTCCTCTGATTAGTAAAAGGATATGCCCATAATATTTTACAACCTTGGTCTGATTTCCTGCCCTGGTAATCTTAGTTTTGCCCGGAGCGACCATGAAAATAATCCTGGACAAGAAAAAGCCTGGCCGGTAAATCCGGCAGGCTCTAATATTTGCAGCTTCTGGGAGAGGTAA
>JAJYNB010000303.1 GCA_021786555.1 Bacillota bacterium
GTGTGCGGGCAATTGATGGGACGCACCGCCGAAAACCTGGTTGAGGAATTTAACATTACCCGGGAGGAACAGGATGAATTCGCCTTGGCAAGCCATCAGAAGGCTGCAGCGGCAGCCCGGGCCGGGAAATTTGACGCTGAAATTGTGCCTGTGCAAGCGGCAAAGAAAAGCGGACCTGTGGTTGCTCTTGCTCACGATGAAGGAGTACGCCCGGAGTTAAGCCTGGAGCAGCTAGCCGGTCTGAGGGCGGCCTTTAAAGACGGGGGCAGCGTGACCGCAGGCAATTCCTGCGGCATCAATGACGGGGCTTCAGCACTCCTCGTCATGAGTAGCGCCAAGGCATCAGAGCTTGGCCTGACTCCAAAGGCTGTGATTCGTTCGATAGCCTGGGTTGGCCTAGAGCCGGAAAGAATGGGACTCGGGCCGGCATTGGCGCTGCCAAAGGCACTAAAACAAGCCGGGCTGGATTTGGCAGAACTCGAAGCGATTGAGATAAACGAAGCGTTTTCTGCCCAGGTGCTCAGTTGTCTAAGGGTTTTACCCATCGACAGAAATAAGCTCAATTTGCATGGCGGAGCTGTAGCCCTTGGTCATGCCGTAGGCAGTACGGGGACCAGGTTAGTGGTCACTCTCATGAATATCCTCGCGCAAAGCAACTTCAGATTAGGTGCAGCTTCCATGTGTGTGGGGGGCGGCCAGGGCGGAGCAGTTGTGCTCGAACGACTCACTTAGAACAACGGGTTGTAGTTATAGGCAGTTATTTTGGAGGAGGTGATTTGAATGGACAAGAGCGGGCTAGATATCAGAATTGAAGACTTTGTTGCAGTCATTGAGCTGAACAATCCACCGTCCAATTTGTTGAGCGGCAACATATTGCGGGAGTTGGAGGCTGTTTTGGACCGACTGGAGACCGACCCGGCATGTAAAGTTCTGACGATTACCGGCCACGGTACCGTATTTACGCCCGGGATGAACCTCAATGAAATCCGGGAAACGGCTTCCCATGAACAGTTGGCTGGTCTTAGCAGTTTGGGTCACCAGGTTTTTAACCGGATTGAAACTTACCCAAAACCCATTATCGCCGCAGTCAATGGTTTATGTTTGGGCGGAGGCACCGAGTTGATTCTTGCCTGCCACATGCGGGTAGCCAGCCAGGCTGCAAGCATCGCCTTACCGGAGATTAAAGTGGGCATTTTGCCCGGTTTCGGAGGCACTCAACGTTTGCCCAGGCTGATTAATCCGGCTAAAGCTGCAGAAATGATTTTGACCGGAGCCAGCGTGGGAGGTGAAGAGGCATTCCGGCTTGGCTTGGTAAATCACGTTGTACCGGGTGACAAATTAATGGCTGAAACCATGAAATTAGCACAAAACTTGGCGGCAAAAAGCCGGTTTGCCCTGAAGGCGGGCCTGAAAACAATCTACGCAGGACTCGAGCTTAATCTTGAACAAGGCTTGAAATTGGAAGTTGAACAAGTGACCGGGCTGTGGCATGAACCGGATATGCACGAAGGTTTGAATGCTTTCTTTGCAAAGAGAAAGGCAAATTACCTATAAAGGGAGAGCTTGGCATATGGAAAACCTCTATTTTACTCAAGAACACCAAGCTCTGCGAGCTATGGTTAAAAAGTTTACTGAGAAAGAAGTAAAACCGCGGGCGGCGGAGGCCGACCGCAGCCACAAGTTGGACCCCGCCTTGTTCCGTATGGCAGCAGAGCTTGGGTTGCCGGGGACCTCACATGCTGAGGAGTGGGGTGGTTCCGACCTGGGGCAACTCGGTTATATTACCGTCCTGGAGGAATTGGCCAGAGGCTGTTCTTCCTTCGCGGTGACCATGGCTGTACACATGGGAATCGGGTTGCTCGGGCTTCAGATGGTTGGAACTCCCGAGCAAAAAGAAAAATACTATCGTCCGTGTGTTTTGGGGGAAAAGATTTCCGCTTGTGCCTTAACAGAACCCGACGCCGGGTCTGACTTGGCAGCGATGAAAACCAGGGCAGTGCCGGATGGTGAGCATTATGTCCTTAACGGGACCAAGCGCTTTATCACCAACGGCAGTTTTGCGGATGTCATTACCGTGTTTGCTGTAACCGATCCGACTGCCGGACCCAGACAAGGAATAACTGCCTTCATTGTGGAGAAAGGTATGCCCGGTTTTCAGGTTGCCAAAGTCGAGGACAAAATGGGAATCAGAGCCTCGGAAACAGCCGAACTGGTTTTTGAAGACGTCAGGGTACCCCGGGGAAACATACTGGGTAAGGAGGGTGAAGGATTCAAACTGGCAATGCAGGTGCTGGAGGCCGGTGGCCGGGTGAGTCTGGCCGCCATGTGCTTGGGCGCGGCTAAAGAACTTGTGGACATGAGCGTAAAATATGCCGGGCAACGGGTTCAATTCAAGCAGAAAATCAATCAATTTCAGGGAATTCAGTTCATGTTGGCGGAAATGACATCTCTCACTTATGCCATGGAGTCAATGGTTTACCGTACGGCTTGGATGATGGATCAGGGACTAAACGTGATGCGGGAAGCTCCGGTCTGCAAACTGTTTAGTTCCGAGGCATTAAACAACATAGCCGCTTTGGCTATGCAGATACACGGCGGGGTTGGGTTTACCACTGAGTTTCCAGTGGAAAGGTTTTACCGGGATGCCCGTATTAACCCCATTTATGAAGGAACGAGCGAAATTCAAAAAATCGTCATCGCTAAAAATTTGATTGCCACAGGGGCTTTTTAAAGTTCAAAAGTTTTGGGGTAAGGGTGTAACCATGAGAATTAAAAGTATCAACAATATTTGCATAGTCGGAGCAGGGACTATGGGGCACCAAATTGCTCTTACGGCAGCCTTAGCGGGCTTTCAGGTGACCTGCACCGATAATAGTCAGGCGATGCTGCACAAGGCGGCAGAATTTGTGCGGACATACCTGCCCGAACGGGTTCTAAAGGGCAAATTGAATCAGGCAGCGGCGGACAAAGCTCAGGCAAACCTAAAGTTTACCGCGGATTTAGAAGAAGCAGCGTCCAAGGCCGATTTTGTGATTGAAGCTATCGTGGAACAACTGGCTGTCAAACGGCGGCTCTTTGCTGAGCTTGATCGGATTGCTCCTCCCCATACAATTTTTGCGACGAACAGCTCGACATTTGTCAGTTCCAAATTAGCTGATGCTACCAGCCGGCCGGCGCAAATCTGCAACATGCACTTCTTCAATCCGGCCTTGGTCATGACCCTCGTTGAGGTTGTGCAAGGGCCCCACACCTCAGAGGAGACGGCCCGGGTGACTATGGACTTATGCGCTAGACTGGGAAGGAACGCGATTTTGCTCAAAAGGGAAATTTACGGTTTTGTAGTGAACAGGCTCTTTGACGCCCTGCGCAATGAGGCACTTTTTCTGGCTGAAACCGGCATTGCCGCTCCGGAGGACATCGACAATGCCGTGGTCAAGGGGTTGGGCCATCCCATGGGACCCTTCCGGCTGATGGACTTGATTGGGATTGACCTCTTGGTCGACGTTGCCAGGGAAAAATATCAGGAAACTCTTGAATCCGGGGACAGGCCCTCCCCTTTACTGGTGGAGAAGTATGCCAAAGGGGAATTGGGCAAGAAGTCAGGCAGGGGTTTTTATGCTTATTAACATGCGCCCATGTTAATAGGATTTTTACAATCTTGGTATAGAGAGCAGCTTCAACCAAAGGAGGTATGGTAATGACCTAAAATCAAACCTTACACAGAAAAAATAAAATTAGGAGGAGTTAAGAATGTTACGTAAGTCAAAACGGTATGTCAGTCTACTCATTATGGTCTTCTTGGTTGTTACCGTTTTCGTTAGCGGCTGTGGGCAAAGCGCAGCGACGGGCCAAGGCTCGTCCGGAACAGCCAAGGTTGTCAACATCGGCTGGACAGGACCATTGAGCGGCGGTGCGGCTCAATTTGGCAAAGACACTCTCGACGGCTTGAATATGGCGGTTGATGAAATCAACTCTGCCGGCGGCATCACGGTCAACGGGCAAAAATACACCTTCAAGGTAGTCGCCCTTGATGATCAGTACAAGCCGGATATGTCAGCCACGAACGGCAGGCGTCTTGCGACACAAGACAAAGCTCCGGTGATCTTCGTCAACCATGCCGGCGGCACATACGCCTTGCAGCAATTCAATACAGACTCCAGCAATCCTTTTCTGCTTGCCGTCCATTCTTCCGACCCCGGAGTTGCCGCCCATGGCAACAAACTTACCTTTGTCGGTGCTGACCCCTTTACTGCACAGCCTGATCCCTACTCTAAGCAGGCAATGCAGAAATTCGGCAAGAAGCTGGCGCTTATACCCGCTGTTACCCCCTATGGACAGGACTGGGGCAAAGCAATGACTTCAGCCTGGACCAATAACGGGGGTACAGTGACCGGAACATTCCCCATGGATTACAATACGGAGACAGATTATGCATCTTATGTGACCAAAGCCCTGTCAACCAACCCAGACGTCATTTTCCTGGGCGGCCCCTCCCAACCTGACGGACTGGTCATTAAAGAAGCGAGGCAGCAGGGTTTCAAAGGCGGTTTTATCCTCTGCGACCAAGCCTCAATGGAAGATGTCGCCAAAGTCGTTTCTATGACTGATTTGAATGGGACCATTGGTTTTATGCCCTTGAGCCAACTGAGTTCCCCCGGTGTCAAAAAGTTTGTGGCAGCATTTGAAGCCAAATACAACCGGGTTCCCACCTTCCACAATTCCGGAATGTATTACGACATGAAGGTTATCGCCAAAGGAATGGAAAAAGCCGGCAGTGTCACCGACCCTGCCAAGATTTTAACCGGCATGAAACAGGTACTGCCCATTACAGACGATTCCGTACCTTACCAACTGAACAGTATCAATGACAAAGGTCAAATGATCATCGGACTTTATGGCACCATGATTTCCAATGGCAAATATGGTCAGCCGTTCTCGATCACGCCACAGCAATAAGTCAGCCTCAAACGTCGCAGGAAAGGCCGCTGGCCCAAAGCAAAGCAGCGGCCCTTCCCACCCTCTCAAGCTGATTGCCAACTCTGTTCCTGCCTTGAATAACATCTCTAACGTGTCGAGGAAGCGGGGGTTTAAGATGAGCCTGTTTATCCAGCAAATAGTGAACGGGTTGACGCTGGGGAGTATCTACTGCCTCGTTGCCCTGGGATTGACTTTGATTTACGGCATCATGGAAGTGCCCAATTTTGCCCATGGTCATCTCTACATGGTAGGTGCTTACGTCACCTTTTTCGGTATGACCCTTTACGGTTTGAACTATTGGGTGTCCGCCCTGGTGGCCGGGATTATCATTGCGATTCTAGGCGTAATCACCGAGAGAGTGGTTTTTAATCCATTGCGCCATGCACCCAGCAGCAACAGGTTCATCGCTGCCCTCGGGGCCATGATGTTCTTGGAGGCAGCCGCCAGGTTGCTTTGGGGGGCAGATTTTCGCAGTATACCGCCTGTGTACGACAAAGTTCTATCTTTTGCCGGTGTAAGAGTTACAGAGCAGCGAGTTATCGTTATTGTCGCCGCTATTTTACTGATTATTGCCCTAAACTTGTTCCTAAAAAGGACAATTATTGGCTCATCCATTGAGGCTGTGGCCCAGAACCCTGACGGGTCCAGCCTGGTTGGCATCAACGTTAACGTGGTTGGCATGTTAACATTCGCCATTGCCTCTTTCTTGGCAGCGGTGGCCGCCGCTTTGGCTGGGCCTATCTTCCTGGTCTTTCCCACGATGGGAGAGTTGATTATCATGAAGGCTTTTGTGATTATCGTCATCGGAGGAATGGGGAGTATTCCCGGCGCCATCGTAGGCGGTTATATTTTGGGTTTGACGGAAAGCCTTGGGGCAACTTACATTTCCATGGATTATAAAGATGTGATTGCCTTTTTGGTACTGGTCATTATTTTAACAATCAAACCTACCGGCTTGTTCGCTAAGGGGGTATAGTAGCATGCTCTCAAAAAACCAGAAGTTTAAATGGTCATGGCTGTTTTACCTGGCAGTCTTAATCCTGGCTTTCATTTTTCCCGCTCTCAACCCAGGCAGCTACTATATTCAGGTGGTATCCCTCGCCTTCATCTATGCAATCGCAGTCTATGGACTGAATCTGATTGAAGGGTACATGGGGCAGTTGTCCCTGGCACAGGCCGGCTTATTTGGCTTCGGGGCCTACGCTGCTGCACTGCTAACCATGAAACTTCAGCTATCTTTCTGGTTAGCAGTGCCACTGGCCTCCGTTCTGACTGCGGTGGTCGCCTTTTTCATCGGGTTGATTTCCTTTCGCACCCGGGGCCACTATTTTGTGATATTTACACTTTGTATTGGGGTAATCATAAATTTGGTCATTCAAAAGTGGGATGCTGTGACCGGGGGTATGAACGGCCTCATCGGCATCCCAAAGCCAACTCCCTTAGGTCCCATCAGCTTTGACTCTTTAAAAGCGCAGTATTATCTCATTTTGGTCTTCTTGCTGCTCACTGTTTTTGTGATGTACCGGCTGGTTAATTCACTGATTGGACGGACTTTCGTTTCCATTCGCAACAGCGAGGAACTGGCGGCGGCTTTAGGCATCAACGTGATGAAAAACAAAATCCTGGCCTTTTGTGTTGCGGCATTTTTTACAGGCATGGCCGGGTCACTCTATGCCGCGTTCATCCGGTTTATCGGACCAGATATCAGCAGTCCCACACTGACCTTCGAGTTTTTGCTGTATCTTCTAGCAGGGGGTCAGGCCAGTATCGCAGGACCTATTGTCGGTACCCTGCTGATGTCCGGTTTGACAGAAAGCCTGCAGTTCTTACGAGATTACCGCCTGTTGTTGTTCGGTCCGCTTTTGATCCTCATAGTCAAGTTCCTCCCCATGGGTATTGTTGGGCTGATTCACAAGCTGGCTAGCCGATCACCTTTTAGACGTTCCGCAGCAAAAAGCCTTAATCCATCCAAGACTGTGAAAGGAGAAGGGTTATGATCTTGGAAACCAAAGCACTGGGAAGGGATTTCGGGGGCTTGACGGCTCTAAACGATATTAACTTTGCAATAGATGACCAGGAAATCGTAGCTATAATCGGGCCCAATGGTGCAGGCAAGTCAACCTTCTTCAATGTTATTTCCGGCTTTTATCCACCTTCACGGGGAACCGTCTCCTTTCGGAACCAGAATATGACGGGAACACCAACCCATATCTTTGCTAGACTGGGCATCGCCAGGACTTTTCAGACCACCCACTTGTTCTATAACGGCAGTGTTCTTGACAACCTGATTGTTGGCTATCGTCAAAAAACCAAAATGGGTTTATTTGATGCCATTTTGCGCACGCCCAGGGCCCGCCGCGAAGAAGCAGACTCCAGAGAAAAGGCGCAGGAAGTCCTTAATTTCATTGGTTTAGCCGGCATATCAACTGAGCCTGTCGCAAATATTTCTCAGGAGTCAGCCAAGCGGTTAGCCATCGGGTTGGCTTTGATTTCTGAACCCCGTCTCTTGCTGCTCGACGAACCGGCAGCGGGCATTAACCACAACGAGACCAAGGGTTTGGTGGAACTCATCCGCAAGATTCGCTCACATGGCACTACTGTCTGTCTGATTGAACATAAAGTACAGATGGTCATGGGCTTGGCAGATCGGATTATGGTTCTAAACTACGGCAGCAAGATTGCCGAAGGTTCACCTACGGACATCGGCAGTAACCAAAAAGTCATCGAAGCTTACTTGGGGAGGGCTCACCATGCTTAAGCTGACCGGCGTAAACGTCATGTACGGAAGTTACCATGCCTTGCAAAACGTCGATTTGGAAATTCACCCCGGTGAGCTGGTTGTCTTACTGGGGGCCAATGGTGCCGGGAAATCAACGTTGTTCAAGACTATTAGCGGTTTGGTCAAGCCAACCAGCGGAACCATTGACTTTAATCAAACCAAAATCAGCAACCGGCCCTCTCATCAAATTGTCAAACTTGGTATCTCCCAGTGTCCCGAAGGTCGTCAGTTGTTTGCTAATTTAACTGTGCAAAAGAACCTGTTACTGGGTGCATATACGCGAAGACTGAACAAGCACGGGGTACGGAACTCTTTAGAAATGGTTTACGAGTTGTTTCCTGCCCTAAAGGATAAAGCCAACACACCTGCTGCCTCCCTAAGCGGAGGACAACAGCAGATGGTGGCTATCGGCAGAGCTTTGATGTCGGCACCGCAGCTTTTGATGCTGGATGAGCCATCAATTGGCTTAGCGCCTTTGGTCGTGAGGCTTATGTTTGACAGTATCAAGAAAATTAACACTGCCGGCACCATGGTACTTCTGGCAGAACAAAACGCCAACATGGCTTTGCAGATTTCCCACCGTGGCTATGTCTTGGAAAACGGCAGGATAGTCATGCATGATCAAAGTGCGGCTCTGGCAGGTAACGAAGCTGTCAAAAAGGCTTAC
>JAJYNB010000236.1 GCA_021786555.1 Bacillota bacterium
TCCGCCGACATTGCGCCAAGCTCTAATTCGTTTAGGGCAGTCAAGAGTTTATTCAGTTCCATTCCGTGCATGCGTGCGGCCCCTGCTACACTCTCGTTAGCGGCTGACGGGCAGCCCAGGCAGTGCATGCCCATCTCCAGCATCAAGTCCGCGGATTTGGGATTGCGGCCAATCACGTCTTTAATCTTCATATCTGCAGTAAAATTCATCAATCAAAACCCCCTCATACCAGCAAGAGGGGCGAAAAACCCCTCCGCTTCGGCTTATGATCTGCTATGCATCAACCATGGATCAGAATTGGCAGACAGTGTACACATATCCAATAAGTCTGACCGTTATAAACGAAAGACATTACCGGAGTCTGTTCACTGGTAGCGCCGCACTTGCTGCACTCATGGACTACCTTGTCACTCATGCTGTTCACTCGCCTTTCTTATGCTTCAATCTGGATTGCCGAGACCGGGCAGGAAGCAGAAGCATCCCTGACGTCCTCTTCCAATTCAGGTGGCACCAATTCCATTTGGACTTCCGCCAGACCATCATCCCCAAGCCTGAACACTTCCGGGCACGCAGCCTCACATGCGCCGCAGCCAATACAGGCGCTTTTATCAATCTTTACTTTCATCAATTTTCCCTCCTCTTAGAATCCCATAAGCCCTTATCTAAGTCAATTATAACTTTGCCCCTTACACCAGGCAGTGAGGTAAATCACTCCAGCGGCAAGAAGTTTAGGGCTCCGCCGGGTGCAAAATATCACATTCCACCAAAAAATGAGCCAGTCGGGGACGGTTCCCAACTGACTCACTTTTCACATCCAAAAAGCGCCCTGCGTCTCATTCTCGGTTTCATTAAAAACCGCTAAAGTCCAGATGATTATTTTTCGCTAAAAATCAGTCTGCCGGATGGGCGCAGGCGCTGCCCGGCCGCGTCTGCTTCCAGGCTTTAAAGATCTGCCAGCCGAGCAGCATATCCCCCAGGGTAAACAAGCCTCCTCCGGCCATCCTCAGCACCAGATACGGCCTGACCAGCTGCATGACCTGCATAAAATCCATACCCAAGACCCGCCAGAAATAGGTTTGCAACAGCCCTCCTGCCAGCAGGGAGCCGGCCATGAGCAGCAAGCCTAAGTTAAGGGCCAATACCGCCAGGACACCCATCCGGAAACTTCTTTCATCAGGTTCGGAGCCCCTGCTGAGACAATAATAAGAGCCCCCCAGCACCAGAAATCCCAGCGCGCCAAACACAGCCAAATGGGCATGGCCGGAAGTCAAGAATGTTCCGTGCATATACAGGTTCACCCAGGGAACAGAAATAATAAACCCCATTAAGTAAGCCCCTAAGACGTGGTAGAGCAAGCTGCTTAAGATCAGCCACAAGGCAAGTTTTTCCCGCCTGCCTGTGCTGACCCTGCGCTTTAGCCCTTTGTAGGTCATGTGGACCAGAAAAACTACAGGGACGAGCTGGAAAACGCTGAATACAAAGCCTATCACCAGCCAGTAAGCAGGATAACCAATCCAGAAATAGTGGTGCCCGGTACCGAACAGGGCAGATACAACGGTCAGGGTGACCTCCAGGTACAGCCACTTCTCCACGTCCTGGGGACGGGCCATCCCCGTGGTTTTGAAAAAAGAGGCAACAAAACCCGCCGTAGTAAGTTCCAGGGCCATCTCTTCCCAAAGGTGCACCATCCAGAACTTGACCCCTTCATCCGCCACCGGGTTGCTAAAATGAATAATATTAGGCATCAACATAATTAGCAGTAGAAATACTCCTATTACCATAACTCCAGAGGCAGGGGTAACGGCGTTCCTGTCAGAGGTTAAAGTTTTGTAGAAATTTAAGGCTCCCAAGGCCAAGCTTAAACAAATACCCACATAAAAAACAGGCATCCCCTCCAGGTATTCACGGCCGTTACCGATGCGTAAGGCAAGGCTGCCGTAAATGCCCAAGCTGGACAATAACACAAGCCAAAACTGCCAGTTGGCCAGCCGGACCGAAAAGATGTCATGTTCCAGTTCTTCCACAAGGAAATAGTAGACCAGGCCCAGGGTGCCGATAAAGGGCCAAAGGGTAGCCAAACCCAAGTGAATGGACCGGCCGAATTCGAAGGGGATCGGTGAGGGCAAATCCGGGATCACCAGGTCCGCAGCTCCCAGCAGAGCCACTATGCCCTGCACCGCAAACAACATCCCCGCCGTCAGGAGGAACCTTCTGGCAATGACCTGGCCCATCATCCTGCCGCTGGCCAAAGCACGTCCGCCCCTAACCCGCCGGCCCGTAAACAGCCCCAGTACCGATTGGCTCAGCTTCATGGATTTCCTCCCGGCCTGGAGGGTTTGGGAGGCCAGCCCAAAGTTGGAATAGTATTGACATATTTGAAATAGCTGACCAGATCCCGGGCTTCCGCTTGCGTCACTCCGGGGTGGTGTTTTTTGCGGTTGGGGCGCATCACCGGTGGGTTAACCAGATAATCTCTGAGCTCCTCCGGATTCATTTTCTTAATTACATGGGTCAAATCGTCGCCCACATACCCTCCGTTGCCAAACAAAGTGTGGCACTCAACACAATTATAGGCCTGCCACACCTTTTTACCTGCATCCGCTCCTGCCGGAACCGGATTGGGTAAGCGGAACGAAGCCAAGTTGACTAGAATAAAAGCGGTCAGAGACATGGCACTAATGATTATTACAGTTCGCAGTTTCACAGCAAATCCTTCCGCTCGCGTTAAATGTTGGCAAATATAGTATGTACAATAATTCGGCTGCTAAATCTCTCCCGCTTTCTCATCCAGGCGTGAATGCTTTTTTTATTTTGTGCTTAAAAGCACAAAATAAAAAAAGCCGGTTTGATGGGCTTTTTCTCGGTAAAATGCCCCCTCAGGGGGCAAAAATTTGTTAAGGTTTATAAACTCAAAGCGTTGACTTGGGGAATCAACTCCAGCAAATCATGGTGCGAAATCTTCCCGGTCTTGGTTTTTGGCAGTTTGCTAACTACGTAAAACCTGTCAGGTGTTCTGAGCTCACCCAGTTTCTTGCGGCAAAACTGCGTGATTTCAGCTGCATCAAGTTTCTGGCCTGCCCTCGGTTGGACAAAAGCGGCTAGCTGACCGGCAGGTTCTTCGATCACTGCTACATCCCAAACCGCTGGATGTTCATAAAGCATGAACTCCAGTTCACGGGCGCTCAACATAGTTACTCCCCCAGTATTTGTTCTCTATTCTGAGAATTCTGATAATATCATATCCCCTTTTCGAGGGTGAGTGGAAGTATTAGTTTGCGAGCGGTAGTTTTTTGGAGTTAAACGGTAGTTCCGACGGTTGAAAGGAGCAAACAATTTTATACCTTTTTATCATACTTGAACCGTATCTTAGGGAAAATAAAATGCAGCGGGTATATTGCCAACCACAAGCAAGGAGGTTTTAAAAAACATGAAAAAAGTTGACCCGGGTCCGTTGAGTTTTCTCCAGCCAGGTTGGTTTGCGTTTCACGCAGCCGCCATCGGCGGCATGATTCTGTTGGGACGGGCTGTAACCAAACGCAGCTAACATTCAGGCTATGCTAAGTGAGAATGGAGGGCGAATTTACAGAAATTCACCCTCCATTCTTGTTACATCCAATTCTGCCTGGATTTTGCCTCAGGCATCTTTTCACCCTGTTGCCATCTGATTCCGTAATCCCCGCCGCTCTCCTTTTAGCCGCACGACCGTGCCATCTGATGCTATGCGAAAAATCTTAACTTCGCCGCTCTTTTCCGTCCACTCATGGTAACAGGTGCGGCAATAATAGCGTTCGCGGCCAATCCGGCCCACGTCCCGCCCTCCGCACAAAGGGCAATCCATCAGTGTCAACTCCTTACACCCAGGTGCAATCAGGCCGGTAAGTCGGGATAAGGCCTGTGACTTGGATAAGCACAGTATTTCACCCTGCATATTCCATATTAACGCATTAAACTTAAACTTTCCTTAAAAATTAATGCAATTCCAAGTGTTTTTCGCTAAACTAAAATAGCCGTAAGATTAAGGCCTGGAGGTGGTTAAGTGCGCCTGCTCTTGGTTGAAGATGAGCAACGGTTGGCCGATGCTCTGGCTTATATCTTGAAAAAGAACAAATACGGCGTGGATACCGCCTACGATGGCGAAGCCGGCCAAGCCATGGCCGAGACCAGGGTGTATGACCTGATCATTCTGGACCGCATGCTCCCTCGCAAAGAAGGGGTTGTGGTCTTGAAAGAGCTGCGCAAGAAGGGCATTAGCACGCCTGTGCTGATACTAACCGCAAAGGATTCCATCGAAGACCGGGTGGAAGGACTGGATGCCGGCGCCGATGACTACCTCATCAAACCCTTCGCCACCGAGGAACTGCTGGCCCGGGTAAGGGCTCTCGCCCGCAGGCAGGCCAACCCCTTGCAGGGCGAAAGGCTGGAGGTTTCCGGTCTGAGTCTGGACCCTTTGCACTGCGAAGTTACACGGGGCAGGGAAACCATCAAGCTCACCCTAAAAGAGTCCTTGCTGCTGGAACTTTTCATGCGCAACCCCGGTCAGGTTATCACCAAGGAACAGATTCTCAACCGGGTTTGGGGACTGGATTCAGAGGTTGAGATGAACAACGTGGAAATCTACATTCACTACCTGCGGAAAAAGCTCAGCCCTATGGACCTGCGGCTTGAGACAGTGCGGGGAATCGGGTATTGCCTTAAGGAGGCCGGCGGCGATGTTCCGTAAATTGCGGCTCAGGCTTACGTTGATCAATGTGCTGGTAATGGCTGCCCTTTTTATCCTCTTTGTAGCAGGCACCTATATGGTGATGCAGTCTGAGATATTCAGCCAGTCGGAGCAATTAATGCAGATGATAGCCACTGAAGCCGGATCCGAATCCATCCACAACGTATTTCAACACGATAACCAAATGGCCAGGTATTTCGTTGTCAAAACCAATGCTGCCGGGAGCATTACCGAAGCTTCTTCCGACCTGCCACTGGCCCCCGAGCACTTGACTCCCCTGGTAGAAAAGACTCTGCAGAAGACCCGGCCGGGAGGCGAAGTGGAGTGGCAGGACCAATACTACACCTACCTGCGGGCTCCCCTCAGCCAAGGCCAGGGGTTTGCCCTGGTCTTTGTCAACGTGGAGCGGGAACGGGATATTTTGCGCTTTCTCCTTGCGGCCCTGGCCATTGCCGGATTGATCAGCCTTGCCTTAGCATTTTACGGCAGCCTGTTTCTGGCCGACAGGGCTATGACCCCGATCAAACAATCCTGGCAGCGCCAGCGGGACTTCGTAGCCGACGCCTCACACGAACTCCGGACACCGTTGGCTGTTATCCAGACCAACCTTGAACTCGTCCGAGGCAACCCGGAAGATACGGTAGTCAGTCAGGAGACCTGGCTGGAAAACATCCAGATTGAAACCAAACGCATGACAAGGCTGGTGAATGACCTGTTGTTCTTAGCCAGGGCCGACTCCCAGCAGCAGCGTGTGGAGATGACGGAATTTCCCCTGGATAAGGCCCTGAGGGACGCTTTGGAGCCGTTTATGCCGATGGCCGGGACCAAAGGAATCAAGCTTGAGCTGCCTGACCTGGTCCCCCACACTTTCTACGGAGATGAAAACCGCCTTAAACAACTGGCAGTGATCTTGGTGGACAATGCCATCAAGCACACCCCGCCCGGCGGTGAAGTGTGCCTAAAGCTGCAGAGCCACGCGGGCGGAGTGGAAATTACAGTCACTGATACGGGCGATGGCATTGAACCGGAACACCTAGACAAAATATTTGAGCGTTTTTACCGTGTGGATAAGGCCCGTTCCGTGCAGCAAGGGGGGACCGGACTTGGCCTGGCTATCGCTGACTGGATTGTGAAGAGCCATCACGGTACTATCACAGCAAGCAGCATCCCTGGTCAGGAGACCGTATTCACAGTCAATCTGCCGACTCTGGAAGCGTAAAATTACTCATACCTGTAAATGCGTGCCTTTTTTGGGTACGCATTTTGTTTTACCGCTCGATTCGTATAACGCTCCCTTCGAAAGAGTTATAACAAGGAATGTCCCTTGTGCATGTCGAAAGCCTAAAAGAGAACACTACAAGGAGGTCGAAAATGAGATTACTGGTAGTATCGAACAGATTGCCCATCAATGTGGCTGAAAAAGAAGGCAAGTTGACCTTCCAGCAGAGCGCCGGCGGGCTTGTTTCAGGTCTAAGCGCCTATTTGGCCTCGCTGCAAGGCGCCTCGGCAAATTCAGAGTACATATGGGTTGGCTGGCCCGGTATTACAGTAGAGGATGATTTACAGGCTGAAGTAAAATCAAAAATGCAAACCACATTTCAAGCCTATCCCGTTTTTTTGCCGGAAGATGCCATGGAGGACTTTTACCATGGCTTTTGCAACAAGATAATCTGGCCTCTATTCCACTACCTGCCATCTTATGCCATTTATGACGAAGCCTACTGGACCCAATACAAACAGGTAAACGAAACTTTCTGTGCCGCTGTGATGGATATTATCAGGCCGGGAGATGTGGTGTGGATTCACGATTATCATCTCATGCTGCTTCCTCTGCTCCTGCGTCAGAGAATGCCCGATGTCCCCATTGGTTTTTTCCTGCACATTCCCTTCCCATCCTTTGAGATTTTTCGTCTGCTGCCGGAAACTTGGCGGACGGAAATCCTGGAGGGCCTGCTGGGGGCTGACCTTATCGGCTTTCATACTCACGAATACACCCAATACTTCTTGCGCAGTGTCAGACGTATCCTGGGACATCAAAACGACATGGGCTTGATCAGAATGGAGGACCGGGTTGCAAAAGCCGGCACTTTTCCCATGGGTATCGACTTTGATCGATTCAATGCTGCAGGGAAAGCGCCTGAAGTGCTGAAGGAAAAAGGCAAGCTTAAAAAGACCCTGGCGGACGTGAAAGTGATTCTTTCCGTGGACCGTCTTGATTACACCAAAGGCATAATTAACCGCCTACGCGGTTACCAGTTGTTCCTAAGCCAGCATCCGGAGTACCAGGGGCAAGTTGTTCTTCTCCTGGTGGTTGTGCCTTCCCGTATCGGAGTTGAACGTTACCAGCAAATGAAGCGGCAAATCAATGAGTTGGTGGGAGAAATCAACGGCAAATTCGGCACTATCAACTGGACCCCCATCATTTATCAATATAAATTTTTACCCTTTTACCCATTGGTAGCCCTGTACGGGGTCAGTGACGTCGCCCTGGTCACACCGATCCGGGACGGCATGAACCTCATCGCCAAAGAATATATCGCAGCCAGGACGGACCAAATCGGGGTTCTGATTCTGAGCGAAATGGCGGGAACCTCCAAGGAGATGGTAGAGGCGATCATCATAAATCCCAACGACACGGCGGAAATCGCATCAGCCCTGGCCCTGGCCCTGGAGATGCCGGAAGAAGAACAAATCAGCCGCAACCAGGTCATGCAAGCACGATTGAAACGCTACGACGTAATCCGCTGGTCCGGCACCTTCATCAACACTCTCCTGGGGCTGCAAGAGGAACAAAAAATCTTTGCACCCGCTTTGCTGGGCGATAACCGGGAAGCCCTGCTTAGCAGCTTCCGCCGGGCCCGAAGGCGCCTGCTCCTTTTGGATTATGACGGGACTCTGGTTCCTTTTACCGAGGACCCACTGGCGGCGAAGCCCGGGGATGACCTGCTCGCCACCCTTGCCACTCTTGCCGCCGACCCCAGAACCGAAATCTGTGTTATCAGCGGGAGAGCCCGGGATGCCCTGGAAAACTGGCTCGGCTCACTCAATATTGGCTTGGTGTGTGAGCATGGCGCCATGCTGAAGCAAAAAGATGGAGCCTGGAAGTTAATCAAGCCGCTAATGAATAACTGGAAACCGCGCATACTACCTATTTTAGAAAGGTATGCGGACAGGCTCCCTGGCTCTTTCGTCGAAGAAAAAGAATTTGCCGTTACCTGGCATTACCGCAAAGCAGACCCGAAATTCGGCTCGGCCTTGGCTAAGGAACTAATGGACGACTTGTTGGACTTCGCCAATATTGATGTCCAAGTCCTGCAGGGAAGCAAAGTAATTGAAGTCAGGAGCGCCGGCATGACCAAGGCATCGGCAGGTCAGTACTGGCTTACCCAGGGCGACTTTGACTTTGTCCTCGCCGCAGGTGATGACTGGACAGATGAAGACCTTTTCCGCATCCTGCCCCGAAACGCCTATTCCATCAAGGTTGGCCTGACTCAATCCTATGCCCGTTTCAATTTGCGGGATTACAGTGAGGTTATCGCTCTGTTGGAAGACCTGAGGCGGATTGAGTGAACTCGTTTAGCCTCCGCTAAAACATCGGGTCTTCGGTGGGGGAATCTACCCCCACCGAAGCAGAATACGGCTTAACCACTCCCACTTATAGAAGTGGGAGTCTTAGACGAGG
>JAJYNB010000205.1 GCA_021786555.1 Bacillota bacterium
GCGCAGGGTAATAATGGGCAGGCCCTTGGTCAGCGCCTCGGAGGAGCAAAATAGAGTTGCTGCAGCCTTGGAGACCGCATAGTCTCCCAGGGGGTTAACCCTGTCATCTTCCTGCATAGAAGCCTGTTTTATCCCGTATTCGGAAGAACTCCCGGTATTCACGAAACAGTCAAAACCCAGTTTCTCACAAGCGCGCACCAGGTTCACTGTGCCTAAAAGATTGGACAGCAAAACATCTCTGCTCTCTGTCTGGCTGGTGAAACCTCCGCAGGCGGCAAGATGATAGATAACCTGAGGCCTGGCAAGGGAGACTATCCTCCTGACCCGCTCACTGTCCCTCAGATCTGCTTCATGCACTGTAAGCTGCCTTTCCAGTCCGGCTATCCTCCACTGATTGGACTCACTGCGCACAGTGACATGACTTTCCCAGCCCGAATCTATCAGGCGCCGCACCAGATTTGCCCCAACGAAGCCCGTTGCCCCGGTAACAAGAACCCTCATCTTTTGACAAACTCCCTTATTTTCTCAACCATGAACTCGATCATTCCATCGCTCAGGCCCGGGTAGACTCCCAGCCAGAAACTTTGCCGCATGACCATGTCAGTGTTTTTGAGTTCTCCCACCACCCTGTAACCGCTCCCTGCCGCTCTCAGTTCATCAAAGCACGGGTGCCTGATCAGGTTGCCGGCAAAGAGCATCCTGGTCTGGATACCCTGCGATTCCAGGTAATTTACTATCTCATGGCGGCTGAAGCCCGCCTCTTCCCTAACTGTCAGCAAGAAGCCGAACCAGCTGGGCTCGGAATCCCTGCTTTTCTCCGGCAGGATGAACCTGTCCGCGAGTCCGTCCAATTCCTGTCGCAGCAGGCTCCAGTTGCGTTTTCTGGCCGCGATGAAGGCAGGGAGCTTTGCCAGCTGGGCGCAGCCGACCGCAGCCTGCAGGTCGGTAACCTTTAGGTTAAATCCCAGGTGGGAATAAACATATTTATGGTCATATCCCCGGGGCAGTTCTCCGTACTGTTGCTCAAACCGCTTGCGGCAGGTGTTGTCCGCCCCGGCGGGACAGCGGCAGTCCCTGCCCCAATCGCGCAAGGACAGGACCAGGCGCTGCAGCCTATCATCGTTGGTATAGACAGCTCCCCCTTCCCCCATGGTCAGATGGTGCGCAGGGTAGAAGCTGGAAGTGCCCAGGTCTCCGATGGTTCCCGTAAGTCGGTACTGACCGTCGTACCGGCAGAGGGAGCCCAGGGCATCGCAATTGTCCTCAACCAGCCATAAGCCGTGCCTGGCGCAGAAGTCCTTAACCCGCTGCAGGTCAAAAGGATTGCCCAGAGTATGCGCAAGCATCACCGCCCTGGTTTTGGGGCTCAGGGCCTGTTCCAGGCCGGAACAATCTATGTTGTATTCGGGCAGGGTAATGTCCACAAAGACAGGCACAGCGCCATACTGCAGGATGGGGAATATCGTGGTCGGGAACCCCGCAGCAACTGTGATTACCTCATCGCCTCTTCTTATCCTCCTGTCCCCAAGTTCCGGAGATGTCAGGGACATAAAGGCCAAAAGGTTGGCTGAGGAACCCGAATTGGCCAGGGCGCAGTGCTTTACCCCCAGAAATCCGGCCAGCTCTCTTTCGAACCGTGCCGCATATCTGCCGGCAGTCAGCCAAAAATCCAGCGCCGCGTCCACCAGGCTGGAGATTTCGTTCTCGTCAAATACCCGCCCGGCATAAGGGATAGGATCACTCGGCATGAAAGCTGTGTCCTGCCTGTGCCGGGCTGCATAATACCTGACAGCCGCCTGGATAGCCTCTTGCCGCAGCACGTCCTCCCGCTCATCCACCCTTAATCACCTGCAATTCTCATGAAGTGCTGAGAATTCAGAAGTCAGAATTCAGAATGCCTCAAGGACAGTGTCAGGGGGACAGGTACATTGACACTCCGAAAATGGCGGACAGTATTACAGTGTCAATGTACCTGTCCCCCTGACACTCCTGGCTAATTTTGACGAATCCTGACAGGTCATCTGTCTATAACGTTCTCCCATTCTGACTCCTGACTTCTGAATTCTGAATTCTTACTTCACTACTTACCTCCCACTAGAGTACTCCCTGATTTGCCGTAGGCACAGCTCTCCCGGATCTGCCCCTGCCCGGTAGGCCAGGGTCCACTCGACCACTTTCCCGATGGCCTGGTCCAAATCCCACCTCGGGTACCAGTCCAGCCTGGCCCTGGCCTTGGAGCAGTCCAGCTTAAGACAGCCAGCCTCGGGCAGGCTGTTTTTTTCATCCGCCTCATAGGAGGCATCAGGACCCCATTTGGCGCAGAATCTCTGTACAACCCATTCCACCGGTTTAGCATCTCTGTCCTCCGGCCCGAAATTCCACGCTTCGCCAAAGCATGGTCCATGTTCATACAGCTTCCGGGCCAGCTTCAGATATCCGCCGAGGGGTTCAAGCACATGCTGCCAGGGTCTCGCGGCCCCCGGGTTTCTGATTACCGCTTTTTCCTCCCGGGATAAAGCTCTGACGCAGTCCGGAATCAAGCGGTCCCTGGCCCAATCTCCGCCGCCGATCACGTTCCCCGCCCTGGCAGAGGCAATCGCCACTCCGTGCAGATGGTACTCACCGGGATTGAAAAAGGAATTCCTGAAAGCGTCTGTCACCAATTCCGCACAGGCCTTGCTGCTGGAATAAGGGTCGAATCCTCCCAAAATGTCATTTTCCCTGTACCCCCATGGCCATTCCCGGTTGAGGTAACATTTGTCCGTGGTGACATTTACCACAGCCCGGATGCTTGAACACTTCCTCACTGCCTCAAATAAGGCTGCGCTGCCTATGACATTAACCTCATAGGTGTCGACCGGGTTCAAATATGACTCCCTTACCAGAGATTGTGCCGCCAGATGGAGCACGATTTCAGGCCGGACCTCTTGCATGGTTTTTTCCAGCAGCGCCTGGTTCCGGATGTCCCCGGTCAATGACCTTACCTGCCGCTCCAAACGGCAGATTTCAAACAGGCTTGGCTGAGTGGGCGGGCCCAGGGCGTATCCCGTCAAATTCGCTCCCAGATAATTGAGCCAAATGCAAAGCCAGGCGCCCTTGAAGCCGGTGTGGCCGGTAATCAATACCTTTTTGCCCTGCCAAAAGGCTTTGTCCGTCATACTTTTCACCTGCCCGATCCCGGCGGTCCTTTATTACTAATATGACGCCTGTTTGCCAAATGCCAGTTCCGCCGCGAAACAGGCTTGGGCCAAGGGCCTCCGCCGGACCAATGCCCTCTCACTTGCATATCCAGGAATCAGGTATAAGGTCGGAAGTATCAAGCTCATCCCGGTTAAACCACCGCTTGGGCGCAAAGACAATTTTATCAGGGTTTTCGTTTAACCAGGCAGCCCACCAGCTAAAAGAACTGTTGGCAACGATATTGTGCTTGCACAGGCTCATCAGGCGCAAGTCTTCATAGGCTTTTTCCACCCCGCTGTGGGTCACAAACCGCACGGGATAACTCAAACTGAAGTTTTCCCACGTCCATTCGGGGTCATCGGAAAAGACATAGAAGCGGGGGTCCGAAACCCGGGAAACCAGGCCGTTGATGCAGGCTTGGTAATAATCCATGCTGCAGACCCCATGATATTTGTTTGTTACCGGGTTGGAGACATAATCGCCGCGCCGGACATGGATCGAAATGGAATTGGTATTGCGGATTTCATTACCAATCTCTTTGTTCAGACCGGCCGGCTCTTCTTTGACCCAAAATTCTTGGCGGATAGTGGTTTCAATATCTTTAAAGTATTTCTCGCTCTGCCAATAGCCCTCTATATATACATTGTCGGGGTACTTTAAGGCACGGCGGGTGAAATGAAAATGGGGTTCTTTGATAAGTGTCAGGCTTTGTTTTTCGTCGCTTGCGGCAAATGTCTGCGCAATATTGAAACAGCCCAGTTCGTAGAAACGCAATGTATAGGTCTGAAAAGCGGCAATATCCAACTTGAGCGCTGTCTGATGTTTTAGGGCCAGCCGTCTGGCCATGGCGTACTGGAACATTTGATTTCCCAAGCCGCCCAGGAGCTGCACAATAATCATTAGCTTTCCTGCCTCGCCTGTGCGCCCGCTTATGCGGGAGCCTTACTCATAACGTTTGACCGGGTAACCGCGTTCCTTTAGCATGACATCCAGTTCAGCCAGCTTGATATCTGCCTTGACCATCATTTGGACCAGTTCCCTAAAGCCAACCTTTGGCTCCCAGCCCAGAACCCGCCTGGCTTTGCCGGGATCGCCCAGCAAGGCGTCAACTTCGGTCGGGCGGAAATAGCGCGGGTCAACCGCAATCAATACCTCGCCGGACCTGGCGTCAACACCGGTCTCGTCCACCCCTTGACCCTGCCAGCTTATTTCCGTTCCAACCGACCTGAAAGCCAGTTCGACAAATTCACGTACGGAATGGCTCTCACCTGTTGCAACCACATAGTCATCCGGCTTTGCCTGCTGCAGCATGAGCCACATGGCCTCAACATAATCCCCCGCAAAGCCCCAGTCCCGCCTGGCGTTCAAATTGCCCAGATAAATTCTGTCCTGCAGCCCGAGGTGGATACGTGCCACTGCCCGGGTGATCTTACGCGTAACGAAGGTTTCCCCCCTGAGCGGCGATTCGTGGTTGAACAGGATGCCGTTGCAGGCAAATATGCCGTAGGCCTCGCGGTAATTGACTGTAATC
The DNA here is from genome assembly GCA_021786555.1 of Bacillota bacterium. Classification (GTDB taxonomy): domain Bacteria; phylum Bacillota; class Desulfitobacteriia; order Desulfitobacteriales; family JAJXUE01; genus JAJZPO01. Next base: position 4,712 of record JAJYNB010000205.1, read on the forward strand.
CAGTAAGCGTACAGCTTGGCAGCGGCGTAAGGACTGCGCGGGTAAAAGGGCGTACTCTCTCTTTGCGGCGTTTCTTGCACCAGCCCGTAGAGCTCGCTCGTGGATGCCTGATAAAAGCGGGTTTTCTTCTCCAATCCCAGGATGCGCAGCGCTTCCAGTAATCTCAAGGCGCCGACGGCATCGGCATTGGCGGTGTATTCGGGCGTTTCAAAGGATACAGCCACATGGCTCTGGGCCGCCAGGTTGTAAATCTCATCCGGCTGCACTTCCTGGATAATGCGCATCAGGTTGGTAGAATCCGTCAGATCACCATAGTGCAGGTGCAGGCGGACATCCTTTTCATGCGGATCCTGGTACAAATCTTCGATCCTGCCGGTATTAAACGAGGATGAACGGCGTTTTATGCCATGCACCACGTACCCCTTGTCCAGGAGAGTTTTTGCCAAATAAGCTCCGTCCTGGCCCGTGATGCCGCTGATCAAAGCCTTTTTCACCTAAATATCCACCTCTTGTTCGACAAGTTAACGGTGTTTTTCAATCTTCCGCAGCGCCTTGCGGTACTGTGCTCCGGCTTCCGAGCTGAAAGACACCTCAAGTCCCTGCTCACTGGCCCAGGCCAGAAAGTTCTTAAAAATCTCTTTCCTTTGCATCCAGACGTAGGAAGTGACAATACTTCTTACACTGTTGGCCGGATCGTCCTGGTAAATGAGCAAAGGTTCAGCAACATAGGCAAAATCGGTCTGGGTGGCAACCCGCAGCCACAAAGCGTAGTCCTCGATAACACCGGGCTCTGCGGGAAAACCTATTACCGTTTGGAACAGGGACTTATGCACCAGGGTTGAACTGCAGATAATTTGGTTTTCTTGCATCAAGTCAGCAAAACATATCCGCTCCTTGTCCCAGTCCAGCAGGTTGCCTTGGATTCCTTTACCGGGCAGAAAACGCAAAGCATTGGAGGAAACAGCCTTACACCCAAGAACCTTGGCTAACTCCAGCTGCTTTTCCAGTTTTTCCGCCAACCAGGCGTCATCGCTGTCCAGAAAAGCCAGCCAGTCACCCTTGCTTGCCTGAATGCCTCTGTTTCTGGGCACGGCCGGCAGGCCGCTGTGAATTCCGGGCACCCATTGTACCCTGGAGTCCTTGATCCCCCGGATCAGCGCCTCTGTATTGTCTGTTGAGCCGTCATCACAAACCAACACTTCCAAAGGCGGTACGGTTTGATGCAAGGCGCTGCACACAGCCTTTTCTATGCTGTTCGCCCTGTTCCAGGTAGGTATGATCACCGAGATATCGTTCATTCTTGCCCACCTTGTTTTTTCAGGCTTTTAATGCCGGGTACAGGGTCTCTGATTATAATATGTCTTGGGCTTTGAAAGTGTCTTAGAGTCCAGACTGCTTGTCAGGGAAAATCTTGCAGGATGCTGGCAGGAGTTTCCTTACAGCGCCAAGAACCTCTTAACAACAAAATGCAGCACAGGAGGTTACATGTTAGAGATTCAAGCCCTCAGCAAAAGCTACGGGTCTTTCCAGGCCCTGGACTCCTTAAACCTGTCCGTTCAGTCCGGCGAATTATTCGGCTTTCTCGGACCCAACGGAGCCGGCAAGACCACAACTATCAACATCCTCGCCGGTTTGCTCAAGCCCACCTCGGGCACCGCCAAAATAGCAGGCTTCGATATCAGGCGGCAACCGCTTCAGGCCAAAGCCTGTCTCGGCTACGTGCCGGATACCCCATTGCTCTATGAAAAGCTCACCGGACGGGAGTTCCTGCGGTTCATCCAGAGATTGTACAAAATTGACAAGGAACAGCCGCAAAAGGCCATCGATAATTTGCTGGAGTTGTTTGAGCTGAAGGACCGGGGCAACGACTTAATCCAGAGCTATTCCCACGGCATGAAGCAAAAAATCGCCCTGGCCGGAGTGCTGATCCACGAGCCAAAGGTGATTTTGCTGGATGAGCCCACCGTAGGCCTTGATCCGAAAAGCGCCCGCCTGATCAAAGATATCCTGCGCGAACTGACCGGGCGGGGGGTTACTGTGTTTATGTCCACCCACATCCTGGAGATAGCGGAGCAGATGTGCGACAGGGTGGGGATAATCAACCAGGGCAAGCTCCTGGCCCTTGGCACGCCCTCTGAATTGCGGCAGGGCGATTCGCTGGAAAACATCTTCCTGCAGTTGACAGGCGGCGCCGATTACAGCGAATTGATCCGCTACCTGGGGGAGGGGCCTGAGCATGCGTAACTTGGCCTTGCTGCTGGCTGCCCACATGAGGTCCCGCTGGAACAATCTGCGCACCTCCGGACGGCGCATAGCAACTCTGGTTCTGCTTGCCGTGTTTGCGTTCTGGTTTATTTCCCTGCTGGCAACCCTCAGTCACGGTGTATTTGCTGTCCTCGCCAGCCAAAATGCTGTTCTGGTAATCGAGTCCCTGACAGCTGCAAGCTTTACGGCAGCTTTTATCCTGGCTCTCCTCAGCAGTGTAGCCTATACCTTCAACTCTCTCTACGAAGCCAGGGACTTGCGCTTGCTCTTGAGCAGCCCCCTTGCCCCAACCACGGTTTTCAGCTACAAGTTCCTGCTTTCGTTCCTTGACATTGCCGGGGTGGTCCTGCTCTTTTTCGGGCCTGTGCTGGCAAGTCTGGGACTCGTATTTTCTGCTTCCCCCTTGTATTACATCCTGGCCTTCCTGGGCCTTCTGCTCTTCACATTGCTCCCTCTCGGCCTGGGTTATCTCTTGTCCATAGTCGTACTTCGGCTTCTTCCCCCCCGCCGCAGCAAGGAAATACTTGCCGTCATCGGCAGCCTCACCGGCCTGATGATTTGGGCCGGCATGCAATATATGCAGACCATGGTCCCCCGCTCTCCGGACCCTCTGGTACTTAATTCCCTGACTGGGCATATTTCCTTTCTTTCCTATTGGCCACCCGGCTGGGCGGCAGGCTTAGCGGTTAACCTTGCGCTGGGGAATATGAGCAGCGCCCTGCTCCTCCTCCTGCTCTTAGCCGCATTGAGCCTGGCCCTCACAATCCTGTGCCTGACAGCTGTCCAAACCCTTTACCTTTCGGGATGGGCCAACAGCCATGCCATACCGCATAAGACTAAAGTAAGCCACCCGGTCAGGGAAGCCCCCTTGTTCAACTTCCTGCCTGCTGTACTGGCCGGGGTAATGTCAAAAGAGATAAAGACCCTGCAGCGGAACCTGCAGGAGCTGACCCAATGGGTATTACCGGTAGTTATCATCGCCTTCTTTGTCTGGCAGAGCTCACGGCGCCCACCCATGGACGCCCAGGGGGCTCAATTCTTTGATACCATGAACCTGATTGTTATAGCCTTTATCACCAGTCTGATGGCATCCAGCATCTCATCCCGCTCCCTGCCCAGGGAAGGCAGGTGCATCCAGCTCTTTGTCCTAAGCCCGGTAGATTTGAAACAAGTGCTTTTGGGCAAATTCTTCATCGCTTACCTGCCTGCCCTGATTCTGGCGGAAGCAGCCCTGCTCTTCATTATCCTGTTCACAGGCAAAAGTCCGGGTTGGTTTGGCTTTCCGGCCCTGGCCCTGGTCATGCCCAGCTTTACCGCCTTGGGCTTGAGCATGGGAGCCTTCTCCGGCCGCTATAACAGCACAAACCCCAAGA